>DASPGW010000138.1 GCA_035620395.1 Desulfuromonadales bacterium
TTCCGATCCTCACCTACCACACCAAATCACTCGACGCCCAGCAGTTGCTGGCCAAGCGTGTACTGGATGTGGTTGGCGCCTTGGTGGGGCTTCTGGTGACCGGACTTCTGCTTCCCTTCATCGCCCTGGCGATCAAGCTCAATTCGCCGGGATCGGTATTCTTTGCCCAAAAACGGGTCGGCGAGGGAGGGCGCATCTTCTGCTGCTGGAAATTCCGGACGATGGACGACGGAGCGGAAAAGAAAAAAAGGAAGCTTCTCGACCGAAACGAGATGTCTGGTGCCATCTTCAAGATCAGGAACGATCCGCGGGTCACGCGGGTCGGGAAGTTTCTGCGCCGGACCAGCCTGGATGAGCTTCCTCAGTTCTGGAACGTCCTTAAGGGGGAGATGAGCCTGGTTGGAACGCGCCCGCCCACGCGCTCGGAAGTTCGGAAATATCAGAACTGGCACCGCCGACGCATCAGCATCAAGCCTGGCCTTACGGGGATGTGGCAGGTCAGTGGCCGCAACGCTATTGAGGACTTCGACGAGATCGTCCGCCTCGACTTGTACTACATCGACAACTGGAGCCTCTGGCTCGATCTCAAACTCATCCTGAAAACCATCAAGGTCGTCCTGACCCAGCGGGGGAGTTGTTGATGACTGGTCAAAAGGGCCACGCCCGACCTCAAAGCTGTACCTCTTCGAAATGCATCTACCGGGTATTTTGTAGCAGTTGCGTCCGCTTCATGGTCATCCTCCCGGGTTAACCATGAACCGGACAAACCTTGTGCTTCAAGTCAGGACAGTTTATTTGCTCGTGGCAGAGGCCAGAAAAACCATTGACAACCATCCTGCCTCTCCCTATAATCCAGCCTGTTTTTGCGGGAATAACTCAGTGGTAGAGTGTCAGCTTCCCAAGCTGAAGGTCGCGGGTTCGAATCCCGTTTCCCGCTCCAGTAACTGCGAGCCCCGATTCCTGCCAGGAATCGGGGCTTAGTTGTTTGCCTTTGCCCTTTCGGGTTTGCTGCCGGTAGGTTAAACTACAGTCAGACCCCCAGATGGATGCACGATGACCGAAACCGGGAGTGTAAAACTGCTCAAGATCAAGTGTCCGCGCTGCGGCACCCTGACGAACTGGCAGGGGAACCCCGATCGGCCGTTTTGTTCGCCGCGGTGCCGGCAAATCGACCTCGGTCACTGGGCCGACGAAACCTATCGTATCCCTGCGGGAAGCGCGCCGTCGGAGGACGAGGAGGACGCGGACCGAAAGGATGAGGAATAAACCCGACCGCGAAAGGAATCCGGATGTATCGTTTGACCATTCATACCCACTTCGCCGCCGCCCACAACCTGATCAACTATCAGGGGGATTGCGAGAACCTGCACGGCCACAACTGGAAGGTGGAGGTAACGGTCTCTGCCCGGCAGCTCGACAAGGCGGGACTGGGGATCGATTTCAAGATCCTCAAGCTCGAGACCAAACGGATGCTCGACCGTCTCGACCACAAGTACCTGAACGAGCTTCCGTTCTTTCAGGAGATCAGCCCATCCTCGGAGAACATCGCCCGGTTCCTCTACGAGCAGCTCGGGACCGTCTTCAATACCGACAACATCCGGGTCGAGAAGGTCAACGTCTGGGAATCCGACTATGCCTGCGCCAGCTACAGTGAAGAGTGAGGCCCAACTGATCGAGGTTTTCTCCTCGATCCAGGGGGAAGGGCTGCTGGTCGGCTGCCGGCAGATCTTTGTCCGCATGGCGCTATGCAACCTGGCCTGCGGCTACTGCGACACCCCTTATGCCCCGCAGCCCGACTGCCGCATCGAGGACGCTCCAGCCTCGGGCATTTTCCGCAACGTCCCTAACCCGGTGGCGCTGGAGACCCTGTACAACATCCTCCACACATGGAACTGCCTGCTGCCCGGACTGCACCATTCCATCAGCCTGACCGGCGGCGAGCCTCTGGTCCAGGCGGATGTGCTGCTCGAATGGCTCCCCGCCCTGCAGAAGATTCTTCCCGTCAGTCTGGAAACCAATGGCACCCTGCCGGCAGCGCTCGAACCGCTGCTGCCGGTGATCGACTGGATATCGATGGACATCAAGCTCCCCTCCCAGAGCGGCTGTCCCACCCCCTGGCAGGAGCATTGCAATTTTCTCGCCCTGGCCCGAGAGAAGGAGTGCCAGGTCAAGGTGGTCGTCGGCGAGGAGACCGAAAAGCGCGAGGTCGAGGCCGCCGCCCGGATGGTCGAGGATGTCGCCGCCGAGGTGCCGCTGATCCTGCAGCCGGTGACCCGCGAGGGGGTGATCGCCATCTCGCCGCGCGCCCTGATCGACCTGCACACAGCCGCCGCCCGCTTCCATCCGGCGACCCGGGTGATTCCCCAGACCCACCGATTCATCGGACTACTCTAATTCACTTTATCAGACTTGCTTGAAGGTCAAACCTTGAATTGAACGCAGATGACTTCGGATAATTCGGATGAAACCAGAAAGACAGATCAATGCCTAATGAGATTTGATCTGCGTGAATCCGCATTTATCTGCGTTCGCAAAAGGTTTTTCGGTTGAACAAAGAACGGAGTTCTTATTGTGATCATCGAAGAGATGACCATGAATGAATTCGCCGCGGGGCTGGAGCGCACCCGGACCGTCCTCATCCCCTTTGGTGCGACCGAGGAGCACGGGCCGCACCTGCCGCTCGCCACCGACACCCTGCACGCCATTGCCGTCGGCCGCCGGTTGTCTGAGTGTCGGCCGATCTTCATCGCACCGCCGGTCCCCTACGGTGTCTGCCGCTCGACCGCCGATCATCCGGGGACCCTCTCCATCAGCACGGCCACCCTGCGCGCTCTGGCCATTGACATCGTCGCCGCGCTCTACCGCCAGGGGCTGCGCAATTTCATCCTTCTCACAGGCCATGCGGGCGGCACCCACACTTCGACGCTCGTCGATGCCGGCGAGGAACTGCTGCAGCGCTATGACGATATCCGGATTGCGGTGCTGACGGAATACATGCTGGCGGCGCGAGAGGGGCGGGGGATCATCGAAACGCCGGACGACTCTCATGCCGGGGAGATCGAAACGTCACGGATGCTGCACATGCATCCGCAACTGGTGAAAGGAAGTGCGGAGCGCGAATATCCGCAGTTTCCGTTGGGCATGCTGGTGCGCGACAAGCGGCGCTACTGGCCGAACGGCGTTTGGGGAGACCCGACCCTGGCCACGGCGGAGAAGGGGGCACGGCTCGAGGAGGCCGTGGTCGGCGCCTTGGAGCGACTGATCGAACGGCTTGAAGAGGGAGAGGAATAAGCAGGGTATTTGGTTGCAGAGACGCCCCGGTTTGGCATCTGAAACGGGTCACCGACCCGCCTCTACCTTTTTTTGATTGCCTTGTTCAGTTCTTCGACCAGTCTTTCCACGTTCACATGGTGCACGCCGGCGCCGTGCTCAACCGCTTCGAATTCGGCGATCTGGCACTCCATGCAGTCGAGTCCGAACCTGCGGAAAACCTCGACGGTTTCCGGGTACTTGCGAATCACGTCCTCAATGGTCATATCCCGAGTGATCATGGCTGCCTCCTGGGCGGGCTTCCACCGCCGAATTTCTTCTCCAGTGCCTCTTTGACCGCCGGCGGAACGAAGGTGTCGATCGGCCCCCTGAGCGAGGCGACCTCCTTGACGATCGACGAACTCAGGTAACCGTAGGGCACCGAAGTCATCATGAAGAGAGTTTCCACCTGTTCCTGAACCGTGTGATTCATCTGCGCGATCTGGAATTCATACTCGAAGTCGGAAACCGCCCGCAGTCCGCGCAGGATAACCCGGGCCCCGCGCGAGGCCACGTAGTCGACCAGGAGTCCGTCGAAAGTGTCGACCTGCAGCCGCGGGTTGTCGCCCACCGTCCGGCGAATCATCTCCAGTCTCTCTTCAGTGCTGAAGAGACCCTTTTTTTCCGAATTCTTCGCTACCGCCACGATCAGTAGATCAAAAACTTCAAGCCCTCGCTGGATGATGTCGAGATGACCGTTGGTGATGGGATCGAACGATCCCGGATAGACGGCGATGTGTTTTTTCATCAGGTCACGCCTCTGCTTCGGAGTAGGAGAACAGGTGGACCGCAGTCGAACCGTAATGCCGCCGGTCGATGCGTACGAAGGAACCGATGGTTCCCGGCAACTCCTCCCGGCGATCGGTCTCGGCGCAGATCAGTCCATCGGGAGCGAGCAGGCCGAGTTCGGCGAGGGCGATCAGCACCGGCGGCACCAGCCCCTGACCGTAAGGAGGGTCGAGAAAGACCAGTTCGAAAAGGCTGGCGCCCAGTCGGGGGAGCGCCTTCAGCACGTCGGAGTGGATGAAGGTGGCCCGTTCCTGCATGGCGCACGCCCGGATGTTGGCGGGAATGACCCGGGCGGACTGCAGTCCCTGGTCGATCAGGACCGCCGTTGCTGCCCCGCGGCTCAGCGCCTCGAGTGCAAGGGCGCCGCTGCCGGCAAAGAGATCGAGGACGCGCAATCCGTTGAGTGACCCGAACCGGCTGACCAGTACGCTGAACAGGGCTTCGCGCACCCGATCGGGGGTCGGCCGGATGTCGCCGCCATGCAGGGAAGAGAGCTGTTTGCCTCGGGCCGAACCGCTGATGATGCGCACGCCGTTCTCCTCTTCAGCCGGCTCGGCAGAAACTGGCCGAAGTGGCGGAAATTCCCGAAAAAACTAGCACAACGCCTACCATGCGTCAAGGACTTAAAGGCGCGCCTTGAGAGCAGATTCGAAGTTGCGGCCGGCGCCGATTACAGGTACATTATGCTGGTTCGCACACTGTCTGGGCAGCGAAATGCCGTCTCGCCTGGTTGCACCGATTCCTTCTGCAGCGTCAGCTCCAGCCATCTTCGGAGACCTCATGGAACGACCCGATCTCGCCCCGTTCGCCGCCCGCAGCAGCGCCAGTCTGGGGCGCCGTTACGATGAGCTTTTCAAGGATGAGCGGCCGGCCTATGAGCGGGATCGCGACCGCATCATCCACTGCGCTGCCTTTCGACGCCTCGAGTACAAGACCCAGGTCTTCGTCAACCATGAAGGGGATTATTACCGCACCCGGCTCACCCATTCCCTGGAGGTGGCGCAGATCGCCCGCGGCATCGCCCGCAACCTGCACCTTAACGAAGACCTCGCCGAGACTTTGTCGCTGGCCCACGACCTTGGCCACACCCCCTTCGGGCACACCGGCGAGGAAGTGCTCAACCGGTTGATGGCCGATTTTGGCGGTTTCGAGCATAACCTCCAGTCACTGCGCATCGTCGACGAGCTCGAGGAGCGTTATCCCGGCTTCTGCGGCCTCAACTTGACCTTCGAGGCCCGCGAGGGAATCATCAAACACTCCTCCGAGTATGATCATCCGGGCCGCGCCGACCTGACCGATTTTCTGCCCGATCAGCGTCCCGTCCTCGAGGCCCAGATCATCGACCTGGCCGACGAGATCGCCTACAACAACCATGACATCGACGACGGTCTGAAGGCCGGCTTCATCACCCTTGAAGAACTTTCAGATGTCGAACTGTGGCGGGAAACCCATGCGCTGGTCGCCGGCAAGTATCCCGGCCTCGACCGCGAGCGGCATATCTGCCAGACCATCAGCCACCTGATCGGCCGTCTCATCGACGACCTGGTCACCACCACCCGCGCCGGCATTGAACAGCACGCCGTCGGCAACCTCGAGGCGGTTCGCTGCCACCCTACGCGCCTGGTCGCACTCAGTCATGAAATGAGCCGCAAAAACAAGGACCTTAAGTTGTTTCTTCATAAACAACTTTATCATCACTACAAGGTCGAGCGGATGCGGGTCAAGGCCGAGCGATTCCTGACGCTCCTTTTCGAAAGCTACCTTCGAACGCCCTCTCTGCTGCCGCTTTCCTATCACAGAAAATTCGAGCTGTTCGGCCGCGAGCGGGTGATCTGCGACTATCTTGCCGGCATGACCGACCGCTACGCCCTGGACGAGTACAAGCGCCTCTTCGAGCCTTACGAACGGGTCTGATGCGCTCCCCCCGTTTGACAGGGGAGACTGTCGGGGTACTGTTTATGCAACCGCCAGCCAACCTTCCGGAACGGCCATGAAAGGAATCGGAAACAGCACTTGTCGCTTCCCGGAAAGGCCGATCGCCTTCAGGGTTATCGTGGTTTATCTGTTGGCCGGCTGTTTGTGGATTCTGCTCTCCGACCGCCTGCTCGGTCTGTTGACGACCGACCCGATTCTGCTTAGCCGGTTGCAGACCTACAAAGGGTGGCTCTTCATCTTCGTCACCGCCTGGCTTCTCTACGCCCTGGTCCGTCGGTATGTCAAGAAATTGCACACGAGCGAGGAGGCGCGTCTTCTCCAGGCCTGCTACGATCCTCTGACCGGTCTGGCCAATGAGCGACTTTTTCACGAGCAACTCGTTGCGGCCATAACCGACGCCCGGCTACGGACGCGGGAACTGGAGGTGCTCTATCTTGATTTCGACCGTTTCCGGACATTGGTCCGGGCCGTCGGCCACTCGGCGGGGCGGGAATTGCTGCAGGCCGTCGGCAGCCGACTCGCCGGCTGCCTGGGGAAGGAAGAGACCCTCGCCCATGTGGGCGGCGACGAGTTCATCTGTCTCGCCCTGAATGTCGAACGCCCCGAGCAGCCGTTAGGAATCGCCTCCAGGCTGCTCGATGCCCTCAAGGATCCGTTTACCTGTTACGGTCAGCCGGTGCATCTGACGGCCAGCCTCGGCATCGCCATCTATCCCTATGACGGTGAGGACGCCGATACGCTCCTGCGCCATGCCAATGCCGCCATGTGCCGGGCCAAAGAACTCGGCGGCAATCACTTCCAGTTCTATTTCCCGCAGCTCGGCGAGTATTCGCTCAGTCCCCTGATCCTGGAAAACCATCTGCGCAAGGCTCTCGACAGCGAAGAATTCATCCTGCGTTATCAGCCCCAGCTCGACCTTGACACTAACCTGGTTGGCGGTATGGAGGTACTTGTCAGTTGGAAGCATCCGGAGCATCCGGGACTTTCCCCGGCGGAGTTCATTCCGCTGGCGGAGCAGACGGGCCTGATCCAGCCGATTGGGGAGTGGGTCCTGCGGGTCGCCTGCACCCAGAATCTTGCCTGGCAGAATGCCGGACTCCCCCCTCTGCGGATGGCTGTAAATGTTTCGGCCCGGCAGTTCTACGGGACAAATCTGGTTGATCTGGTCCAGAGCGTTCTGTCCGAAACGGGACTTGCTCCCGAGTGGCTGGAGCTGGAAATCACCGAGTCTCTGCTGCTGCAGGACATCGACGAAGCGATTACCATCCTCAAGCGGCTGAAAACGATCGGCGTTGGCATCGCCATCGACGATTTTGGTACCGGCTATTCTTCGCTCAGCTACCTCAAGCAATTGCCGGTCGACACGCTCAAGCTCGATCGCTCTTTCGTCATCGGGCTGCCGCACAACCCGGACGATGCCGCCATCGCCGCTGCGGTCATCGCTATGGCGCACGTGTTGGAACTCCAGGTAGTGGCGGAAGGGGTGGAGCGGGAAGATCAGCGGGAATTTCTGCAGGCAAAGGGCTGCGACAAGATCCAGGGATTTCTCTGCAGCCCGCCGCTGCCGGCCGAGGAGTTCGGCCGGCTGTGGCGACAGGAGAAGGGGGAGGGAGCGGTCAGGGGAGGTTGATTTTCCGACCCTCGCCTTGCCGGAAAAGCAGAATGGTTTTGCCGAGCACCTGGGCAACGGTCGAACCGGTCTTCTCGGCCAGGATTGGCGCTGCCTCCCGGCGGTCGAGCGGGCACCCTTCCTGAAGCTTAACCTTGATCAGTTCGTGCGTCGCCAGGGCTTCTTCGAGGGAGGCGAGGACGGCGTCGCTGAGTGCTTCCTTGCCGATCATGACGACCGGCTGAAGATGATGGCCGAGGCCGCGCAGGAAGCGGACCTGCTTGCCGGTCAATTGCTGCATCTGTTTTCTCCTTGTGGGTATGGTGAGTCGGAAGTCAGGGATTATAGCGGCAATTGCGGCGGCAGAAAAGAAAAAGGTGGGTGAGCCCTATCTTCGGGCAGGATCTTTTTTGCACGATTCCACCATAAAGCGCACCGCCTCCCCGATCTGCACGTCGCTCAGGTTGCGGTCGCCGCCCCGCGGCGGATGCACCCCCTGATTCCCCTGGTAGCCTTTGATGGCGTTTCGAACCAGGTTGTTTAGGCCGGTGGGGATGCGTACTTTCCAGGCTTCCCGGTCGCCAAGTTTCGGGGCGCCGGAAATCCCCTTGTCGTGACAGCGGACGCAGACCCGACGGTAGACCGTCTCTCCCTCTGCCAGCACGCTTTTCCGCCCGTCACCGGTCAGGGCCTCGGTGGTGGGCGGCAGCTCGCTTTCCCTGGGCCGGGTCGACGGCGGATCCTCCCGAGGTTCACCGACTGCTGGTGTGGTAACGAGGAGCAGCAGTACGACCTTCAGTAGAAGGGAGCGGGTCATCGAGATTCTCCGAGGCCGGCAGTTAGCGGCTCTGAATGACCATGTAGCGAACGGCGGCCTCGACCTCGGCGTTTGAGAGACCGGGGGCACCGCCTTTGGGCGGCATGACCCCCTTGTCGCCGGTGAAGCCCTTGATGGCGTGGTTGAACAGGGTCTGCATCCCCTTGGCGATCAGGGGATTCCAGGTTTCCTGGTCGCCGATCTTCGGAGCGCCTGCGATCCCCGGGCCGTGACAGGCGACGCAGACCTTGTTGAACACTAATTCCCCATCGGGTTCTGCGGCGGTTTCGATCGGTATTTTGCCGGCCATCCCGCCGGACATCTGGACTGACGTGTCCCCGGTTATCGCCGCCGCCTGCTGCGTCGGGGTCTGAACGGGCCGGATCGTCTGGACCGGTTCGTTCCTGAACTTTTCTTTCGGCGTGGTCGCTTCCTGCTGCTGGCTGCAGGCAGGCAGCAGCACATTCAAGCAGAGAACAGCAGCCAGCATGCGATTGATCGGTTTCATCTTCATGGTTGGTTCTCAGCAGATAAAGATTGCGGGTTAACTTAAATGATTACCGTACCGGCGACGGAATGCAAGGTGGCAGACATTGACGCAGTGGTGAAGTTACGGCTGGCAGTGGCAATTGCGGGGCCGGCATGTGTGCAGGGAGGAGAGAGAAGCATGAGCGTTCGAATGGCTATGCCGTGCGAAAACAGCGGCGGCCGCATCGTCTTCGCCGCGGTCGGCACGACCCTCGAGTTCTGATCTCGCTTGGCAGCCTGTTACGGCGCCGCCACACTGAATTCTACCCGGTTGCCGCCGGTTCCCGCCCTTTCTGCCGACTGGAAGACGTCGACCTGCTTCTGGAATATCCGTTCCGATGGCACTCCCTCAGTCTCGACCAGGAAACTGCGCACTGCAGCTCCCCTCCCCCAGGCGAGCGCCTTGAGCTCTGTCTCTCCCACTGCGGAATTGGCCAGGATCAATTTGCGCATCTCGGCGTCGGGGAGGCTTTTGGACAGGCCGATGAAATTGCGGGGTTTGGGAAAATCCGCTTTTTTGTAGACTGCCTCCAGGTATTTCGTCTCTTCCTCCGGAGCAATCTGAATTGCCTCGGCAGTCGCTCCGGGCGCCAATTCACCGCTCTTCACCAGGTCGAGGTACTTTTCCCGCCGCATTCTTTGTGCCAGCAATTCCTCGCGATATCCTTCGGGGTCCCGCTCACGATCGGCATAACCCATTACTTCTAGCTTCAGGGCCGGACGGTCCTTGAGCGCCGAAGCCAATTTTGCGAGTTTTTCCTGCTCGGGCCCGGAAAGGCGGACCGATCCGTAGGGAAAGGATATGAAGCTGAATTCCTCGACGCCGCCGAACGTCGAGGTGAGCAGGGCGATCGGTGAGGTCGCGGCCTTGACCAGCAGATTTTTCAGGACCTGCCAGACCAGACCCCAGATGCTGAATTGCGGATCGTCGGTGCGGCCGGTGACCGGCAGATCGAGATGGATCTCCCCTTTGCGGTCCTTGAGCAGGGCGATGGCGAGGCGTACCGGAAGACTGGTGGCGTCTTCGCTTTCGACGGGCTCGCCGAAAGTGAATTGATCGAGGAAGATGCGGTTGCGGCTCTCCAGTCGGTGGTTCTCGATATGATAGTCAAGGTCGAGGAAGAGTTTCCCCTTCTCCACGAGATAGCCCAGGTAGCGGCCAGTGTAGGGGCTCGCCGGCGACAGCTCGATGTCGGAGACGCGTACCTTGAGATCGAGGTACAGGCTCTCGCGAAGCGGGTCGACGAAGCCGGTAATGCTCAGCGGCGACTCGTTCCGGAGATTGCCGCGCAGGTCGACCTCGGCCGGCTTTCCCCTTGCCGTGGACATATTGCCGATCCTGCCGCCCAGGTTGAGCATCTGGACCTGGTAAATGGGGCTCATGTGCCGGTCGGTGAAGTCGATGGTTCCCTTCTGGAGAGTGAAGGCATCGATGGCAATATCCGGCTGCTGGGCAGACTCTGGTTCGAATTCCGCCGTGGATGCCGGGGAGGGGGGAGTTTCATCGCCGGCACCGCCGCCAAAAGCGCGCTGCAGATTGATGGAGCCGTCGGGGTTGATGATCACTCTGGCCCGAAAGTCGTTCAAGGCGACTTCGCCGATGTGCAGCGCGAGGGGGGAGAGGGTGAGCTGCACTTTATCGAGCTGCAGGCTTTCCCAGAGCAGCAGATCGTCGCCGGAGAGAGTCTCTGTGGCATAGAAGTCATGCACGCCAAGGCTGCCGTCGATTTTCCCGCTCAGGCCGGACTTGGCCTCCTGCAGTTCGAAGTTGAGACCGGCGTCGAGGTCGGCGGAGACCAACCCCACGTGGAAGTTTTCCGGCAGGTAGGGATTGACGCCGATCAGGGGGATGCTCCGCAGGCGGAGCCGCCCGGTGATGTCGAGGGGAACGGCCCGGCCGGCAGCGGAGAGGTCGAGCACCCCGCGCCTGCCATAGGCGGCGCTCGCGGTGAACGAGTCGAAGGCCGGGCCGGGAGAATGCAGCCCGGCCAGATCGAGAGCGATGTTGCGCAGGATAAAAGCTGGCTGTTCCGGCAGCATCCCGTCGGTGAAGGCGACATTGAAGCCGGCTGCGGAGATCCGGCCGATCCGCCAGGAAAATGGTCTCTCCTCTGTTTCTTCCGGAGGTTGATCGGCGGTGGGAGCCGCTCGCTGCAGGGAGAGGGGAGAGAGAGCGCCATCGGCATCGCGAGAGAATCGCAGCTCCCCGCTTTCCACCTGGACCGTGCCGATCTCGGCTCGCCGCTCGCCGCTGTCAACGGCGATGCCGCCGACGGCAAGGCGTTTCAGGCGCATACCGTCACCGCCACCGAAGGCGAGGGTGAAATCGCGCAGGGTGAACGTGCCGTTTCTCAGTCGCACCGCGCCCTCTGCACCCAGTTCAACCTCGGCGGCGGCGTTCAGGGTGCCGGCGGGGGGACGGGGGAGGGCGGCAGCGAGGTAGGGGAAGTAGGGTTCCAGCGGGAGCCCCGCCGCCTCGATCTTGATGGCGGCGGCAAGGGGCTGAAAGGCAAAACTGCCCGAGATGGCGATGGTCTCGCCTCGTTCCGATTCAAGAGCAAGGTTGAAAGGGCTGTTCTTGCCGGCATCGGTATCGAAGTCCTGCAGGTCGAAGCTGATCTCCTTGAGTTCGGTGGCAAAACCGTCATCGGGAAGCTCGTCGCGAAAGTGCAACATGCCGGCACGCATGCGGATGCTGCCGATTGTTACCTGCGGCGCACTGCCGGTGGCCTTCTCCTCGGTTTCGGCCGCGACGGCGCTGCTGACACCCGTGTCGGATGTGAGCCTTTGGTAGTTCCAGCCCCCCTGACGGTTGCGGTTGAGGGTCACTTCGAGCCCGTAGATGATGATTTCCTTCAGGTCGATTCGGCCGGAAAACGGCTCGGATCCGGCCAGGTTCACTTTGCCCAGGGGCAGGAAGCAAAGAGGAGCCCCGCTCCGCTCGCTCAGTTTCAAGCCGGTGAGGGTGACATCCCCGGTCAGCGCAACCTGCGGACCGGCATCACGAGTCACCCGGTAGCTTATTTTCAGGTCGGTGGAGAGATGCCCGGTTTCGGTTCGTATCGGCAGTTGGGCCGGCAGATAGGCGGCGTATTCGGGGAGGTCGAGGTTGACTATGTTGATGTCGACCGTCGCTTCGACGGCGTCGGCAAAGGGCTTGAGCTTCCCCTCAAAAGTGAAAGGTGCGTCGTTGACCGAGGCGCTCAAATGAGGCGAGACGTATTCGTCGGCGAGATAGGCGACGTTGCCAACGAAAGGGACGGCAAGTTGCAGATCGCGCACGCGGTGCTGTGCGGCCGGCATTACCGCCTGGTCGATGAATTCGATGGAACCGTCGGCAACAGTGATGTTGTTGAGCGAAAAACGCAGCGGCTCTCTCTCTTCGCCCGTCGGTTGCGGCGGCCCCTCGCTGCCGAGGGCGAGGAGATCGGAGAAGTTGTAGACATTGGCGGCGGTCCGCACCAGGCGCACCGACGGTCTCTCCAGGCGTAACTCTTTGACGATCAGTGCCCGTTCCATCAGCGAACGGGCGCTCAAATTGAGGCGCAATCGTTCGAAAGCGACGAAGGGGAGGGTGTCGGGATCGGCGAGGGCGAAGCCGTGAATCTCGATGGAAAGGGTGAGGGGATTGATTCTGATCCGCTCGATTGTCAGGGTGCGTTCGGTACGGGCGGCGACCCACTGGACCACCCGGTCGCGGACGATGTCCGGACCAGCCAGGACGATGAGCGCGAGAAGTGCAGCAACGGCCACCGCGGTTGCAGCCGCAACGCGTTTCCATCTTTTCATGAGGGCTCCCGGCGGGGCTTGTAATAGCGGATTTGCTTTTATTCTAGCAGTTTATTCGCTGCTCGCAGTTCCGAGGCAGGAATCCGGCTGCTTTCAAGGTACGCCTGAAGGGAGGGCGGCGGTTACTCCCGGGGCGTGGGAAAGGGTATGATAATAACAAACATAACGGCCTTTGCGGAGGTTTTCCGATGCCTACTCGCGCCGACCTGGCCAGAATCCATATCGCAAAAAAGGAGTTGGGGCTCGACGACGCCACATATCGCGGAGTTCTCCGGGATCGCTACCGCAAGGAGTCGGCGGCGTATCTAACCCCATGGGAGGCCACCGACCTCATCGAACTGTTCCGGCAGAAAGGGTGGAGGCCCGTCTCCTTTGGACAGCTAGGCCTGATACATGTTCTGTGGCGCAAACTCGAGGCTGCCGGTGTACTCGAACATGGCGGGGAGGAGGCACTGACGGGCTTTGTTGAGCACGCCACCGGCAAAAGCGGCCTGCGCCGGCTCACTGTGCGCGAGGCAAGCCGGGTAATCGAGATGTTGAAGAAGTGGCTGGAGCGGGCCGAGGGAGAGGGCGCGAGGCATTGACAGGGGGAAGGGAGACGCGTATTGTAAGTGGCCTTATTTCATGTGTTGATTCGGCAGGTTGGGATGGAATTCGGCCGGCGGCAGAAAAGATTTAAAGAAAGCACTCTGATCCATGCTTCTCCACTGCACCCAGAAACTCGCCGCCAGGCTCGCGGATGTTTCCCCCGCGCCGCTTGTCGAAAAAAGTCCCCTTGGCAGCTGGCACGCCAATCTCTACCAGATCGACCGGCGGCAGTGCGTGCTTTTCTGCCATGACGATACCCGTTACATGCTCTTTCTGCCGGGGCTGAAAAAGCAGCATTTCGAGAATCTGGGCCGGTTGCATCGGGATATCTTCCTGATGAGCCTGGCCGTCCACGGCGTGCCGGATGCCAAAATCATGCGGGTCGGAGTGGCTCTCGGGCCGGTTGTCTTCGATCGCGCCACCGACCGCTCGGTCCTCTCTTCCATGAATATTGCCATCGGCGACCTGGATGCCTATCTAGATGGAGTCGCCAACCTGCTGGAACTTGATCCGGCGGCTACCGCCTTACATCTCAACAAGCGTCCCGTGACCGTCAGGGGCGCATGGCACTGGCCGGGCCGGGAAATGTTGGGGCAGGTGGCAAAACTGTGACTTGGGCACGAGGGGAGGGTTGCCTCCCCTTATTTCAATGCAAAGGAAAACCATGAAAGGACGTACAATTCGCAGTTTCATTTACCACGGTGACCTGTGGCCGCTGGTTGATTTCTGGGCTGCCGAGACCGGTTTCGGTTTGCTGCATGGCGAGACATCCCGCCGCGTCTATCGGAAAGGCAAATGGTTCCTCATGGCCCCGGCATTTCTTGAGATTCGTCGCGAGCAGGGCAGGGTGACGATCGAAACCTGGGTCAAGGCAGATTTGTTCCTGGTGCTCAGTATTTTGAAGGGGAAAAAGCCCGAAACCGGAATCGAATCGGGTGGATTGACTGCCTCAGTGCCGCGGAAGCGGGCGCGGGAAGCTGTTAATCTATTGCTCAGGAGGTTGAACCAGAAACCGATTGCCTGAATCTCTTCAGTCCGCATAGGGGGGAGGTCCCCCTTTTGCCAACCAACTTCATAAGGAGCTCTTATGCCCACTGCAACCGCCCGACACATCCTCGTGGCCACCGAAGCCGAATGCCTGCAGCTCAAAGCCGAAATCGAAGCCGGCGCCGATTTTGCCGAGGTGGCCAGGAACAGCTCCTCCTGTCCTTCGCGCATGCGGGGCGGCGATCTTGGGGCCTTCGTCCCGGGGCAGATGGTCAGGGAATTCGACGAAGTTGTCTTCTCCGGCGAGGTGGGCAAGGTGCTGGGTCCGGTCAAGACACAGTTCGGCTATCATCTGATTGAGATCACCAAACGCTGGTAGCGGAGGTCTCAGGAAATAAATTCTTTTTAAATTCAAATATTTTTGTGCGTATAAAGAGATTTTACTTTAACGAATTGACGCAACAAACCTGACAAGGAGGACGCCATGGACAACCGCTACATCATGACCGCCTTTGGCCAGGACCGGCCGGGGATCGTCGCCGACGTGACCAAGCTGCTGTTCGAAAACGGCTGCAACCTCGAAGAGACCACCATGACCCTGCTGGCAGACGAGTTCACCCTCATTCTGCTCTTCACCTGCCAGAACCGGGATGTCGAGGAGTTGCTGCAGCGTGAGTGCCGCCGGCTGGAGCGGGACAAGGACATCTCTGCCTTCCTGCGGCCGCTGCAGAAACGCCAGACGGCGAAGCGCGGCGACTTCGCTTCCTGCGTGCTGCACGTCGAGGGGGAGGACCAGGCGGGGATCGTCTACAAGGTCAGCCAGTACCTGGCTGAGCACGGCCTGAACATCTGCAATCTGCAATCGACTGTCAAGGCCTCCCCGGATAGCGGCAGCGCCATCTATATGATGGACATCCACATCCAGGTTCCCGAGGGAGTCTTGATGGAGGACGTGGAAGTCGGGCTGTCGGCGGTCGCCGACGAGCTGCATGTCGACATCAGCCTCTCCAGGTAGCAGACCGCCGGGGGCGGCTCGACGAACTGGTTTTCGGCTGCTACGTATTCATTCTGTCGGCAGGAGATAACCCCCGGACGACTGGACGTTTTTCGAAAATTTATCGGCCCCTTTTGCTATAATGGACTTAGAAGAGAAGATTTAATTCATCGGACTCGCTGGTGGTGTTGGATGAGTGACCCGGGTATTTCTCGGGTCGGGGCAAAAAAAGTAGATCAGTACTCTTCTCCTAGGAAGCCAGGTTCTCTGTGAACACCACTAACGAGGCGGTTTTTCCCAGGGAGAAGCATCATGAGACGACTGGCCCTTTTGCTTGCCATGCTGTGTTGGGCCGTGTTCGGGTTCGCTACCGCCCAAGGGCAGGAATATGGCGTGCCTCTCGACGGGTCCGAGCAGAAGGCGATGACAGAAACCTTCCAGTACGCTCTGGAGAACAACAAGACCAATGAGGCAGCCGCCTGGGTGAACCCGGATACCGCCCGCTCCGGCACTCTGGTGCCGCTCAGAACCTTCCAGAATGCCGATGGTCAATATTGCCGGGAATACGTTACCACCATCGTCATCGGCGGAGAAGAACAGCAGGCTTACGGAACGGCCTGCCGGCAGCCGGACGGTTCCTGGCAGATCGTGTCCGAGGGGACGTCGGCTGAATACCAGCAGGTTGTCGAAAAAAACTACTACGTTTACCCGTACGGCTATCCGGACTGGTATTATCGTTATCCGTATTACGCGTGGGATTTCTACTATCCCAGCATCTTCTTCAGCTTCGATATCGTCCACTTCAGCGGACACCGTCATTTCCATGGGCACCACTTCCATGGAACCAAGCATTTCCATGGGACGAAGCACTTCCACGGAACGAGGCAGTTCCGGGACAGCAGACAGTTCCAGGGTACGACGCAGTTTGAGGGAAGGAAGCAGTTCCGGGACAGCAGACAGTCCCAGGGTACGACGCAGTTTCAGGGAAGGAAGCAGTTCCGGGACAACAGGCAGTTCCAGGGTACGACGCAGTTTCAGGGCGGCAAGCAGTTCCGGGACAGCAGACAGTCCCTGGGCACGACGCAGTTCCGGGACAGCAGACAGTTCCGGGGCACGACGCAGTTCCAAGGCGGCAAGCAGTTCCAGGGACAGCGGTCGCACTTTGGCGGTCAGCACTTCAAGGGAAGCCAACGCTTTGACAACTCCGGCAGCGGGAACAGGGGCGGACGCGGTGGAGGGGGCGGACGCCGTTAGCGTCGCGGTCGGATAAAGAAGGTGGCTGTCCTTGGGTAACGTAAAGGTCAGATGATGCCGAGAAGACGTGATTACCTGTTCTTTGTCGTCGTCGGCGTCATGCTGACCTTTCTTTTGTTTACCACATTACAGAGTGAACCTGTAAAAGTTCCCCGGGACGATACTCATCGTTCCCTGTTGGATACGGTAGCGCAGGGCGGCAGCCGGGAAGATGCAGAAAAGCAGTGTCCCGCCTGCCATGGGCCGCAGGACGTTCCATTGTCCGCGAAGCACCCCCCCAAGGAGCAATGCCTGATCTGCCACAAGCAGCAGCTGTAGCCGATTCGAGGAGTCACGCCCATGGCCAAGAAGATCTTCGTCTCTGCAACCAGCCAGGACAGCGGCAAAACCACCATCAGCCTTTCCCTGCTCCACCAGGCGCGGAAGAAATACAAGCGTATCGGCTTCATCAAGCCGATCGGTCCGAAACCGATCGATTTTCTCGGCCGGCGCATCGACACCGACCCGGCGACGATCGCCCAGGTTTATGGGCTCGAACATCTGATCGATGACATGTGCCCGGTGGTGGTGGAGCCGGGAATGACGCAGCAGGTGATCGAGGGCAAAATTCCGGTGGCCGAACTGGAGGGGCGCATCCTGCGGGCCGTGGAACGGCTCGACCGGGAATGCGACTTTCTCATTTTCGAAGGAGCAGGGCACAGTGGCGTTGGATCGGTCCTCGGCCTATCCAATGCACGAGTGGCGGCGATGGTCGGTGCCCCGGTTCTGATGGTGACCGGCGGCGGGGTGGGGAACGTCATCGATGCGGTTTGCATGAACCTCGCCCTCTATCGGGAGGTGGGTGCGGAGGTGCGGCTGCTGGTGGCAAACAAGCTGATTGCCGAGAAGCGCGAGAAGACCCTGCACCATCTGCGCCTCGCCTTCGGGGGAGCCGGCTTCGAAGTCCTCGGTGGGTTCAATTACCAGCCGGTACTGGCCAACCCGACTCTCAAGCGGGTGGCCAAAGTCCTGGGGATAGAGGTGAACGGTGACCGCGAGGATTTGATGCGCATCGCCCACCATGTGCAGATTGGCGCCGCCTCGACCCAGCGGGTGGTCGACATGCTGCAGGAGGATACCCTGCTGCTGGTGACCAGTTCCAGGGACGAGCTGCTGGTGACCCTCTCCACTCTATACGCCCTTCCCGAATACCGTTCCAAAATCGCCGGCCTGGTCATCCCCGGGGTAACTCCGATTACGAAGATTACCCAACAGATTCTTGACAAAAGCGGCATTCCCTGGCTGCGCACCAGCAAGAGGACCGACAACGTTTTTCTGGCCATTCATGAGAATGTCTCCAAGCTCACCCCCGAGGACAAAGAAAAGATCGCTCTCATTCAGCAGTTGTCGATGAAACGATTCGACTTCGATACTATCGACCAACTTTTTTCCGTCTGAAGCTCCGAAACGGCGGCCAGTGGCATCCGTTTCTCCGGAAAGGAACTTCGCATGCAAGCCAGAGACCTGGCAAAGAAAATTCAGGCCGGGAAGTCCCCATGTGTCCTCGATGTCCGCAGCGGCTTCGAATTCGACTCCGGACACATCCCCGAGGCGGTGCATGCGCCGTTCCTGAAAATTCTGTTGCACCGGGTTGCGCTGCCCAGAGAGAGGCAGTCCTTGATCATACTGACCTGCGAACACGGCCCGCGAGCCTATCTGGCCAGGACCCTCCTCGGTCTCCGCGGCTACCGAAACCTCCAGTTGCTTGACGGCCACATGGCGGGCTGGCGACGCGCCGGTCTGCCTCTGGAGAGGGAATGATGCAATGCCGTTCGGGCTGCGGTGCCTGCTGCATCGCACCGTCGATTTCTTCACCGATCCCAGGCATGCCCGGCGGCAAGCCGGCCGGGGTCCGCTGCATCCAGTTGACGACCGACAACCTTTGCCGTATCTTCGGAATGGACGAACGGCCGGCGGTCTGCAGTGGTTTGCGTCCCGGTGCCGAGATGTGCGGCCGCAGCAGTGCCGAGGCGATGGCGTATCTTGCGGAGCTTGAACAAAGTACTCGGCCCGCCGCGGACAGGGCAGAAACCCTCTCTTTTGCTTCACCCGAAAGCCTCCCTAATGCATGAACTGATTCGAAACGCCGCCTGGGTCTTGAGCTTTCTGATCGGCGGTCTTTGGGTAACGATTGGACTGCTGTTCGCCGGGATCGGCTGGTCGACGCTGCGGATGTGGTTCGTCTCGGCCCGCTGGCCGCAGGTGCCGGCCCGGATTGTCGCCAGCGAGATCAAGGCCGGCAGGCATCTGGATGATCACCTCATGTATCAACCTGTAGTCCGCTATGCCTTTGCCGCCGGAGGACAGGAGGTGGGTGGCGATCAGCTCACATTTGTGGGCAAACTCTACGCCTCCGAAGCTCGTGCCCGCCGGGATATCGAAAAATATCCCGTCGGCATGATCGTCATGGCCCACTGCCATCCACAGGACCCTGTCGAGGTAATCCTTGAGCGTAGCGGAGCGTTGACCGGTTTTTTCCTGCTGCTGCTTGGCCTTGGTCTGGCGGCTGCTCCTCTGGCCATGGCGGGCTGGTTCGGGATACCCGTCTGGCCCCTGGTGGCCATCGTGGGAACTGTTGCCGCTTTCGCCGCCCTGCTCGACCGCTCCAGCCGCCGCCGGCTGTTGCAGGCTCGCCTCGCCGGACTCTACCCGGCGAAGGGGCAGGGGCGCGACGGCGACGTTGAGCGGTTGCTGCACCAGGGAGAGAAGCTGCTGGCGATCCGTCTCTACCGGGAATTGCACGAAACCGACCTGAAGACGGCGAGACGTCGGGTGGAAGAGTTGCAGCAAAAGCCGGACGCCGTTTAATTTTAATATTCGGCGGCGTGGCCGGCGCCGGAAAACCGTAACCTGAAAGGAGAAAAGTACATGATTCAGGATGAAACTGGCAAATTCTGGCTCGACCGGGAAAAAGCCTTGCTGGTTGTCGTCGATGTGCAGCAACGACTCGTCCCGAGCATGGACCCAGGGGTTTACGACAAGGTGCGGCGCAGCATCGATTGCATGGTGCGCGGGGCCGAGCTTCTGGATGTGCCTGTGTTGGCCACCGAACAATACCCGAAGGGTTTGGGGCCGACTGTGCCCGAACTGGCCGCGGCCTGCACCGGCCAGGTGATCGAAAAGCTGAGTTTCGGCTGCTGCGGTGAACCGACGTTTCGCGACCATCTGCGGGGACTGGGCCGCAGCCAGGTGATGGTGACCGGCATGGAGGCGCATGTCTGCGTCTATCAGACGGTGCTCGGTCTGCTCGAGGCTGGATACCGTGTCCACCTTCTGCGTGATGCGATCTGCTCGCGGGGGAAAACCGATTACCTCGCCGCCCTGCAGAACGCGGCCAGTGCCGGGGCGGTGGTGACCACCACAGAAACGGCCCTTTTTCAGCTGCTGCGCACCGCTGCAGCACCAGAGTTCAAAGCGGTTTCCGCCCTGATCAAGGGGCGATGACCGCTTCACCTCGCCGCAGCAATGAAAACGTACCCGCTCGTTACCTACAGTGAAAGGGAAGAACTGGCCCACCGGATCACCCATGGTTTCGGTACCGTCCTCAGTATCGTCGGCCTGTTTGTCCTGGTTTATGCGGCCGCCACTCGTGGAGAATTCTGGCGACTGGTCAGTTGTTCCCTCTACGGCACGACCCTGGTCATCTTTTATGCGGTTTCGACCATCTATCACACTGTCCGCACGCCGTGGCTCAAGTACCTCTTCCGCATTCTCGACCATGCCAGCATCTTTCTGGTCATTGCCGGCACCTACACCCCGTTCACCCTGGTCAGCTTGCCGGCTCCCTGGGGTTGGACGATCTTTCTCCTCATCTGGGGGCTGGCCCTGGCCGGGACCTTGTTCAAGGTCATGATGACCGGTCGGCTGCGCATAGTCGGGCCGCTGCTCTACCTCGCCATGGGCTGGCTGATCGTCCTGGCCTATCGCCCCCTGGCGGCGGCTGTGTCGCCGGCGGGAGTCCACTGGCTGCTGGCCGGGGGTCTGGCTTACTCGGCCGGACTCATTTTCTATGCCTGGACAAAGCTTCCCTACAATCACGCCGTCTGGCACGTTTTCGTCCTCGTCGGCAGCGCCTGCCACTATTTCGCGGTGCTCTTCTACGTGGTACCGACATAGCAGGCGGCAGTTCGGGAGGAGAGAGATGGTGCCGGGTACGGGGTGCCGATCGATTTTATGGTTTGAATCCAGCAAAAGAATTGGTATTTCTTTTAGCTGTTCTTGACAGCCTTCGGCTGCCACATCTTTCCTCCGCTGGAGACACCCGTGATTCTCCCGAAAATCCTGCTGGTCGACGATGTCGACTTCTTCCTGGAAATGGAAAAGGATTTCCTCCGCAACACACCAGCCACCATTCATACGGCCCGCAACGGCAAGGAAGCCCTGGAGTTCGTCAATAGCCAGCGGCCTGATGTAATCTTCATGGATGTCACCATGCCGGTGATGGACGGCCTCACCTGCTGCCGTACGCTCAAGGCCAACCCGGAGCTGCGGTCGATCCCAGTGGTCATGGTCTTCGCGCCGAGCCGGGAGCTCGGCCCTGAAGCAGTGGCGGCAGCCGGTTGCGATGCCTGTCTGACCAAGCCCGTTGATCGCAAGGCCTTTCTCGAAGCGGGTCGGCGATTTCTTTTCGGTATCGAACGACGGGATATCCGCGTGCCTTTCCAACTGCCGGTTATCCTGCGCCGCCAGGGGGAAGAGATCCGCTGCACCAGTGAGGACCTGGGCGAACGCGGCATGTATATCAAGTCGCGGGATCTGCTGCCGGAGGGAGAGGTGGTGCGGGTTATCATGACCCTGCCCGGCAGGACGGCAACAGAAATCGAATGCCGGGCCCGGGTTGCTTGGGCCAATCAGGGGTTTCCACGGACGAAACTTCATCTCCCCCAGGGGTTCGGCCTCGAATTTCTGCAATTGAGTCAGGCCACGCTGACCCTAATCCGTGCTTATCTCGACAAGGGGAAGAGCAGTAACCCATGACGGAGCATGGTTCGGGAGTGAAAAGCTTATGAGCAATCAGAAAAAGACCATTCTCATCGTTGAGGATTCTCCGTCGGTGCGGGCCATGCTGGCCGACATGCTGGAGAACGAAGGATACAAGGTGATGGAGGCGGTGGATGGCTACGAAGCTTTCAAGCTGGTCGAATATCTTAAATTCGACCTGATTATCACCGACCTCAGCATGCCGGTCATGAACGGGATCGAGTTTATTCGTTTGGCGAAAAAACAACCGCTCTGCCGGTTTGTGCCGATCGTTGTTCTCTCCTCGGAAGAGGATGTTCGCACGGTTGACGAGGCGAAACAGGCCGGCGCGTCGACCTATCTCAGCAAACCATTCAAGGAACAGCAGTTGCGGACGATGCTGAAGGTCGTGCTGGGGTGAATGGAGGGATTGTCAAAAACCATGTTTTATTTTATCTGCTATTTTATTCGGTTTGCTCCTTGCGAAAATACTTCAGTATTACGGGACAATTCTTCTTCTTATAATAAATTATCACACAACCAACACCGTTAGATCTTCATAATTCTTTTCCTCTTTTACCATTTACAAAACTACGTTACATTCCATCTCACCTTTTTCTGAGCGCCTTCCCTCGAACAGATGGATGCCGAGATGCACGAGTCCACCCTGCAAGTCAAAGCAACACGGTTCTCACTGGTTTGCATGGTTGCCCTGGCTTTTGTCCTGCTGGCTGTAGCGCTCTGGCTGTCCGGGCCTCTGCAGCATTCTGACGCTCTCAATCTCCCGCCCCGTTCCTGGAGTTGGTGGGGGATGCTTGGTGGCGCCACGGGTTGCTGTCTGGGTCTTCTTCTGCTCGGCAACAAGTTCCTTTGCCGCATTCGAGCCCATCGCGAAAGGACGGAGATACTGGGGCAATCGTGGCTGCTGCAGACCGTCATCAACGCCATCCCGGCGCCAATCTACTACAAGGACGATGCCGGGATATACCTAGGCTGCAACAAAGCCTTCGAAAAATTCATCGGCCTCTCCCGCGATCAGATCATCGGCCAGAGCGTGTACGGAGTTGCGCCAAAAGATCTGGCAGATGTGTACTACGAAGCCGACCGGGAGCTTTTCCGCCATGGCGGTAGTCAGACCTACGAGACATCTGTCGTTTACGCAGACGGCGGTCGCCGCGAGGTTCTTTTTCACAAGGCCGTTTTCCCGCGGCGCGACGGTCGTCTCGGAGGCCTGGTCGGTACCATGGTCGATATCACCGAACGCAAGGATGCCGAGGCCAAGGCGCGCTATCTGGCTCATTTCGATCCCCTGACCGAACTCCCGAACCATGTCCTGTTTACTGACCGCATCAATCTGGCAATTGCCCACGCCCATCGTCTCAATCAGCGCTTCGCCATCTTCTGCCTGGACCTCGACCACTTCAAGAAGGTCAACAATGCCTACGGTCACCCCCGGGGGGACAAGCTGCTGAAAAAGGTTGGCGACCGTATTTTAGCCAGCCTCCGCGAGGATGACACGGTGGCACGAATGGGGGGGGACAGCTTCAACCTTCTTCTTCCCCAGATCGGCTCGGAAGAGCGGGCCGCCAAGGTGGCCCAGAAAATCCTCGACAGCCTGAAAGTGCCGTTCGAACTCGACGATCTGGAGGTCTTCGTCACCGCCAGTATCGGAGTCGCCCTTTATCCCTACGATGGCCAAGACGCCTCCACTCTACTGAAGAACGCCGATATAGCCCTGCAGCGGACCAAGGAGAGAGGGAGAAACAGCCATTATTTCTTCGATCCGGCCATGAATATCCGCGTCGAAGAACAGATGACTCTGGAGCTTCAATTGCGGCGTGCTGTCGAGGGAAACGAGTTTACCCTTCATTTTCAGCCCCAGGTGGATGCCGTAAGTGGCAGAACCATCGGTGCCGAGGCGCTGGTCCGCTGGCGTCATCCCGAAATGGGACTGGTCATGCCGGACCGCTTCATCCCGCTGGCGGAACAGACGGGTTTGATCGCCCCACTCGGTGAGTGGGTACTGCGAAGCGCCTGCCTTCAAGCCAGCAACTGGCAGCAGGCCGGACAGCCGCCGCTGCGGATGGCAGTCAATATCTCGCCGCGCCAGTTCCAACGTCCTGACCTCTATCGGAAGATCGACGAAATACTTAAAGAGACCGGCCTCAATCCGGGCTGTCTCAGCATCGAGGTGACTGAGAGCGTCGTCATGCAGGATGTCGATCACGCCATCGAAACGCTGGTCCGCCTCAAGAATCTCGGGGTACACTTGGCCATCGATGATTTCGGCACCGGTTATTCATCGCTCAGTTATCTCAAGCGCTTTCCAATCGACCTGCTCAAAATCGACCGTTCCTTCATCATGGACATCCCGGCGCTCTCCGATGACATCGCCATCGTCTCGGCGGTCATTGCCATGGCCCATCAACTGAACATCAAGGTGTTGGCCGAAGGGGTGCAAAGTGCGGAGCAGCGTGATATCCTGCTGTCCCACCGCTGTGATGAACTGCAGGGTTACCTGTTTGCCCACCCCCTGACTGCCGATGAATTTTTCAATTGGCAAAATAATCAATAATACTCCAGGTTATTTTACATCCCCCAGGGCACCTGATCGGGTGCCTTTGCTTTTTTGGCAGTCTCTCAACAATAGGGGAAAATGGTGCCGACCAGGGCTGCAACAAACCGGATTCCAAACATGGAAAATGGTTTCAGGCGGGCTAACGGCCTTGCTGCGGAATAATCCGAATTCCTCTGTTTTGATAAGCAGTTGTCGTAATGCTGGCGGAAACGCTTGTGATGTCAATCAATCCTTTTTGACTTTACATGAACTTGTTTTTTCTATATTTTAGTTGTTTGTTCTGAAGCAGCGATAGCTACAGCTCTTAAGGCAGTTATGGACCAGAGACTAATCCGCAATTTTTCCATCATCGCCCATATCGACCACGGCAAATCCACCCTGGCCGACCGGTTGCTGGAGATTACCGGAACCCTTTCCTCGCGGGAGAAGACCGACCAGTTTCTCGACAAGATGGATCTCGAAAGGGAACGCGGCATTACCATCAAGGCTCAGGCGGTGCGACTCAGTTATCGGGCCGACGATGGCAGGGAATACATCCTCAACCTGATCGATACGCCGGGGCATGTCGATTTCACCTATGAGGTCAGCCGCTCCCTGTCCGCCTGCGAGGGGGCTCTGCTTGTAGTGGACGCCTCACAGGGGGTAGAAGCCCAGACTCTGGCCAATGTCTACCTGGCGATCGATCAGAATCTTGAGGTCTTCCCGGTGCTCAACAAGATCGATCTGCCGAGCGCCGAACCGGAGCGAGTGAAGGCCGAGATCGAGGAAATCATCGGCCTCGATACCTCAGATGCCGTGGTGGCGAGCGCCAAGGCCGGAATCGGTATCCATGAGATCCTTGAGGCCATCGTTCAGAAGGTTCCGCCCCCGGGAGGCGATCCCCAAGCGCCACTTAAGGCCTTGATTTTCGACTCCTGGTACGACTCCTACCAGGGGGTCATCATTCTGGTGCGAATCATCGACGGCACCCTGAAAAAGGGCGAGAAAATCCAGCTGATGGCCAACCGCAAGAGCTATGAGGTACTCAAGGTCGGCGTCTTTTCCCCGCATCCTGTCGAGATTTCCGAACTTACCGCGGGGGAGGTCGGTTTTGTCATTGCCGGTATCAAGGTCGTAGCTGACGCCAAGATCGGCGACACCATCACCCACCTGCATCGCCCCACCGCTGCGCCCCTGGCCGGTTTCAAAGAGGTGAAGCCGATGGTTTTTTCCGGCCTTTACCCCATCGATACCAACGAATACGATTCCTTGCGCGACGCTCTCGAAAAATTGCGCCTGAACGACGCCTCCTTTTCCTTCGAGCCGGAAAACTCTTTGGCGCTCGGTTTTGGCTTCCGTTGCGGCTTTCTCGGGTTGCTCCATATGGAAATCATCCAGGAGCGGTTGGAGCGCGAATTCGGCGTCAATCTGATCACGACGGCGCCGACGGTCGTTTACAAGGTCACCACGGTGAAAGGTGAGCTAATCCGTGTGGAGAGCGCCAACAAGCTCCCTGACGTTCAGTACATAGAGCAGATCGAGGAACCCTTCATCCTGGCGTCCATTCATGTCCCTAACGAGTTCGTTGGCGCAGTCCTGGCATTGTGCGAGGAGAAGCGCGGCATTCAGCGGGAAATCCGTTATCTGACCGCGAACCGGGTCATGGTGGTTTACGAGCTGCCGCTTAACGAGATCGTCCTCGACTTCTATGATCGTCTCAAGTCGATCACCCGCGGCTACGCTTCCCTCGACTACGAGCATCTCGATTATCGCCTGAGTGATCTGGTGCGTCTCAACGTTCTGATCAACGGTGACCTGGTCGATGCCCTCTCCCTGATCGTTCACCGCGACAAATCCCAATTCCGCGGCCGCGAACTGGTGGCGAAGATGAAGGAGTTCATTCCCCGGCAGCAGTATGAGGTGGCCATTCAGGCGGCTATCGGCAATAAGGTCATAGCCCGGGAAACGGTCAAGGCACTGCGCAAGGACGTTACCGCAAAGTGCTATGGCGGTGACATCACCCGTAAACGCAAGCTGTTGGAAAAGCAAAAGGAAGGCAAGAAGCGGATGAAACAGGTCGGCAACATCGAGTTGCCGCAGGAAGCTTTCCTTGCGATTCTTAAAGTGAAAGAGCAGAAATGATGAGCAGAGAGAGCGAACCGACCAAGGCTGAGTGGCCAAACGAGAAGACGGCAAGAGCAAAAAAATCGTTCTGGCGCGAATGGGGCGAGGCACTGTTCGTTGCTGCCATACTGGCTCTTATCATCCGCACTTTTGTTGTTCAGGCCTTCAAGATCCCCTCCGGTTCGATGGAAGACACCCTGTTGATTGGCGATCATCTGCTGGTCAACAAGTTCATCTACGGCATGCAGGTTCCCTTCAGCGATGATCGTTTTCTCACGATCCGCCACCCGCAGCGGGGCGACATTATCGTCTTCGAATTTCCCGAGGACAAGGGAAAGTCCTATTTCCAGCGGCGCGATTTCATCAAGCGAGTCATCGGCACGCCGGGCGACATCATCGAGGTCCGCGACAAACGGGTCTATGTCAACGGCGAGCTTTACGACATTCCGCAGGAGGTGCACAAGGAATCGGGAATTATCCCTGCCAATAATAACCCGCGTGATTTTATGCCTCCGGTCAAGGTTCCGCCTGGCAAATATTTTGCCATGGGGGACAACCGCGACCGCTCTTACGACAGTCGCTTCTGGGGGTTTGTCGACGAAACGGAAATCAAGGGATTGGCGTTCATCCTCTACTGGTCCTGGGATGCCGACCAAAACATGCCTCGCTGGAAGCGGATTGGCCGGCTTATCGATTAATATCCCGAACCCGACCTTCCTTGGTGCGACAAACTTCTTGTTGACTTTTCCCGCGGCCGCTTGATATAGTCGCGAAAATTTTACAGGTGTCCCTTTTAAGTTAGCCCCGTGAGGTTAACAAGGGTGGCAGACATGGAACTGCAGACAAGTCTAATTGTATGTCCAGGTACTTTTCCGCAAAACGCGGGGAGGTACTTTTTTTGTATCAAGAGCGCAGGGAAGGGAGGGCAGGTATGGCAAAGACCGAAACGGTGATTCTTGATCAATCCGGTATCAACCGGGCACTGACCCGCATTGCCCACGAAATTCTCGAGCGGAACAAGGGAACGGCCGGCCTGGTGCTGGTCGGCATCCGCACCGGCGGCGATGACCTGGCCAGTGAACTGCGTCGCCGCATCGCCGAGATCGAGGGAGAGGAGATTCCCACCGGAACCGTCGATATCACCATGTACCGTGACGATCTCGGTTCGCGCGGCAGCATGCCGATCGGCCGAACCGACATCCCCTTCGCCATGGACGACAAGCGCGTCATTCTGGTGGACGACGTCCTCTACACCGGTCGAACGATCCGGGCGGCCATGGATGCCCTCATCGACCTGGGACGGCCGCGCAGCATCCAGTTGGCCGTGCTGATCGATCGCGGGCATCGGGAACTGCCGATCCGACCCGACTATGTCGGGCGCAATGTGCCGACCTCCCGTGAGGAGAAGATTGAAGTTGAGTTCGATGCCAAGCGCACGCCAACCGAGGTTCGACTCATAAAACCCTAGAATCTTGCCCCCAGCCTGCATTCTTCAGGAGGTTCGCCATGTCTTTTCGCCACAAACACATCCTTGGCACAGAGCAGCTTTCCCGGGAGGATATAGAACTGATCCTCGATACCGCCGACAGCTTCAAGGAGATCAACAGCCGCACGATCAAGAAGGTTCCGACCTTGCGCGGCAGGACCATCGTCAATCTTTTTTACGAGGCCAGCACCCGCACCCGTACTTCCTTCGAGATTGCCGGCAAGCGACTCTCTGCCGATACCATCAATATCACCGCTTCGTCCTCCTCGGTGGTCAAGGGGGGGACCCTCGAGGATACCGCAAAAAACATCCAGGCGATGGCTCCGGATATCATCGTCATGCGCCACGCCGCATCCGGCGCACCCCATTACCTCGCCGAACGTCTCGCCTGCTCGGTAATCAATGCCGGCGACGGAGCCCACGAGCATCCCAGCCAGGCACTGCTCGATCTGCTCACCATTCGTCAGCACAAGGGGAAACTCGAGGGGCTTACGGTAGCCATAATCGGTGATATCACTCATAGCCGGGTGGCCCGTTCCAACCTCTATGCCATGAAAAAAATGGGAATGACCGTCCGCCTGGCCGGCCCCGGCACCATGGTGCCGCCCGGCATCGAGCGTCTCGGCGCCGAGGTCTATACCGACATGAACGCGGCAATCAAGGACGCGGACGTCATCATGATGCTGCGCATCCAGCTTGAGCGGCAAGGCAAGACCATGCTGCCGACTCTGCGTGAATACGCCCGCTTCTACGGGCTCAACCCCAACAACCTGAAGCTGGCCAAAGAGGACGCCATCGTCCTGCATCCCGGACCGATGAACCGCGGCGTCGAGATATCTTCCTATGTCGCCGACGGGCCGCAGAACGTCATTCTGGAGCAGGTGGAAAACGGCGTCGCCGTACGCATGGCGCTGCTCTATCTGGTTGCCGGGGGCGAGCAGGCGGAAGGCTGAAGAACGAATTAACTCTCTTTTGCGGGGACTGACTATGAAAATATTGCTCAAAGGTGGGCGGGTGGTGGATCCGGTCCATAACATCGATGACACTCTCGATCTCCTCATCGAGAACGGCAAGATCGCCAGTATCAGCAAAAGTATCGAAACTGGCGGGGCGGAGACGATCGACGCCCGGGGAAAGCTGGTGGTTCCCGGGCTGATCGATATCCACGTGCACCTGCGCGATCCTGGCTACGAGTACAAGGAAGACATCGTGACCGGCACCCGGGCGGCCGCTTCCGGCGGTTTTACTTCGGTGGCCTGCATGCCCAACACCAACCCGGTCAACGACAACAAGGCGGTCACCCTCTACATTCGGCGCAAGGCCGCTGAAGAGGGGTGTGTCAACGTCTTTCCGGTCGGCAGCATCACCAAGGGGTTGAAAGGCGAGTCTCTGGCCGAGATGGGAGAGCTGAAAGAGGCAGGTTGTCTCGCGGTTTCAGACGACGGCAGGCCGGTGGGCAATGGCGAATTGATGCGACGGGCCCTCGAATATGCGCGCCCCTTCGGGCTGACGGTCATTTCCCACGCCGAAGACATCTCGCTGGTCGGCGAAGGGGTGATGAACGAAGGCTTTGTCGCCACTGAACTGGGGCTCAAAGGAATCCCCTGGGTCGCCGAAGACGCTGCGGTGGCTCGGGATGTGATGCTGGCCGAGTTTTCCGGGGCCAGACTGCACGTGGCTCACGTTTCGACCCGGGGGGCAGTCGAGATCGTTCGTGCCGCCAAGAAACGCGGTGTGCGGGTTACCTGCGAGGCGACTCCGCACCATTTCACCCTTACCGACGAGGCGGTGCGCGGCTACAACACCAACGCCAAGATGAACCCGCCGCTGCGCAGCGCCGAGGACGTGGCGGCAGTTCGAGCCGGCCTGGCGGACGGGACGATCGACGCCATCGCTACCGACCATGCGCCGCACCACCTTGACGAGAAAAACGTCGAGTTCAATATTGCCTTGAACGGGATCGTCGGACTCGAAACCGCCCTGCCGCTTTCTCTGCGGTTGGTGGAGGATGGTGTCCTCCCCCTGAAAGACGCCATCGCCCGACTGACCATTGGCCCCGCCCGTGCCCTCGGTATCCCGCGCGGGATGCTGGAGGTAGGCGCTGCCGCCGACGTCACCGTCATTGATCCCGAGTTGAAGTGGACGGTTTCGGCGGAAAAGCTTCTCTCCAAGAGCAAGAACACCCCCTTCGACGGCTGGAAGCTGAAAGGAGCGGCTACGCACACCATCGTCGGCGGCAAGATTGTTTATCAAAGGTAAAGTTTTCGGACACTTGAAAGAATTCTTTAAACCAGAACCTTAAGGAGCAGTAACGGCATGAAAGCAATTCTGGCCCTGGCCGATGGCCGGGTCTTTTACGGCAATGCCCTCGGCGCCCCCGGCGAGGTTGCCGGCGAGGTGGTTTTCAATACCAGCATGACCGGTTATCAGGAAATTCTCACCGATCCTTCCTACGCCGGGGAAATTGTCACCATGACCTATCCCCTGATCGGTAACTACGGAATCAACCTCGAGGACGTGGAATCGGTACGCCCTTTCCTTTCCGGGTTCGTGGTGAAGGAGGCGAGCGACTTCCCCTCCAACTGGCGATCGCAGATGAGCCTTGACGCTTACCTCAAGGAGAACGGCATCGTCGGCATCCAGGGGATCGACACCCGTGCCCTGGTCCGGCATATCCGCGACAAAGGTGCGCAGACCGGGATCATCTCTTCCCTCGACCTCGATCCGCAGAGCCTGGTGGAAAAGGCTCGCAAGGCCCCGTCGATCGTCGGCCGTGACCTGGTACGGGAAGTGACTTGCCGGCAGCCTTACCACTGGACGGAAGGCCCCTGGAATCTCGGAGAGGGGTATCAGCCGTCGAAGGAAGCACCGCGCTTCAAGGTGGTGGCGTACGATTTCGGCATCAAGCGCAACATTCTGCGCAACCTGGTCGCTTCCGGTTGCGACGTTACAGTGGTTCCCGCCGATACCCCGGCCGAAGAGGTGCTGGCGATGAATCCGGATGGTGTTTTCCTCAGCAATGGCCCCGGCGACCCGGAACCGATTGTCTACGCCCAGGAAAATATCCGCAAAATTCTTGGCAACAAGCCTATTTTCGGCATCTGCCTCGGCCACCAGCTTCTCTCCATCGCCCTCGGCGGCAAGACTTACAAGCTCAAGTTCGGCCATCGCGGCGGCAACCAGCCGGTGCGGCGCGGCGAGGGCCATGAGGTGGAGATTACCGCCCAGAACCACGGCTTTGCCGTCGATGCCGACTCGATCCGGGATGCGGGGGTCATCTCGCATATCAACCTTAACGACAACACCGTAGAGGGTCTGACTCACAAGAAATTGCCAGCATTCTCCGTGCAGTATCATCCCGAGGCTTCCCCCGGACCGCACGACGCCCGCTATCTCTTCGAGCGGTTTATCGAGATGATGGAAAAAGAAAACTCGGCAAAGGGCGAAGGGCAAAAGGCGAAGGGCTGATCAAGTGCCAAGCTTTTTAATCCTCAGGTCTTTCACCCTCAGCCATTAGCCCTTAGCCTTTTGCCAGGAATTACGATGCCTAAAAGAACCGATATAAAAAAAATCCTGATCATCGGCGCCGGCCCGATCGTTATCGGCCAGGCCTGCGAGTTCGACTATTCCGGTACCCAGGCCTGCAAGGCCCTGAAGGAGGAGGGTTACACGGTCATCCTTCTCAACTCCAACCCGGCGACCATCATGACCGATCCGGACTTCGCCGACCGCACCTATGTCGAGCCGGTGACCCCTGAGGTGCTGGCGAAGATCATCGAGAAGGAGCGCCCCGATGCGCTCCTCCCCACGCTGGGCGGGCAGACTGCTCTCAATACGGCGGTGGCGGTGGCGAAGAACGGAACGCTGGAGAAGTACGGCGTCGAGCTGATCGGCGCCAAGCTGCCGGCCATCGAGAAAGCCGAGGACCGTACCCTGTTCAAGCAAGCAATGGAAAAGATCGGCGTTGCTGTTCCCCGCAGCGGCCTGGCACACAACTATCAGGAGGCCATGGAGGTTGTCGAGCACGTTGGCTTCCCGGCAATCATTCGTCCCTCCTTTACGCTCGGCGGAACCGGCGGCGGCATTGCCTACAACCGCGAAGAGTATGAGACCATGGCCGTGGCCGGCATCGATGCCTCGCCGACCAGCGAAATCCTGGTTGAGGAGTCGGTGATCGGCTGGAAGGAGTTTGAGCTGGAGGTGATGCGCGACCTGGCCGACAACGTCGTCATCATCTGCTCCATCGAGAACTTCGACCCGATGGGAGTTCACACGGGGGATTCGATCACCGTCGCTCCTGCCCAGACCCTTACCGACAAGGAATACCAGCTGCTGCGTGATGCGGCCATCAAGATCATCCGTGAGATCGGCGTCGAGACGGGCGGCTCCAACATCCAGTTCGGCATCAACCCGAATGACGGCCGCATGGTGGTCATCGAGATGAATCCGCGCGTCTCCCGCTCCTCGGCGCTCGCGTCCAAGGCGACCGGTTTCCCTATCGCCAAGATTGCCGCCAAACTCTCGGTCGGCTACACCCTCGATGAGATTCCGAACGACATCACCCGGGAGACCTTCGCCTCCTTCGAACCGACCATCGACTACGTGGTAACCAAGGTCCCCCGTTTCACTTTCGAGAAGTTCCCCCAGGCCGACGCCACCCTGACCACCCAGATGAAATCGGTGGGGGAGGTCATGGCCATCGGTCGTACCTTCAAGGAAAGCCTGCAGAAGGCACTGCGTTCTCTGGAGATCGGCTCGCACGGTTTCGAGAGCCGTCTTTTTACCTCACCGGGCGAGTATCGGCGCGCTCTGACCGAAGGGGAACTCGATACGCTGCGGGCCAAGCTGCGGATTCCCAACTGGGAGCGCATGTGGTACCTGGCCGATGCCATGCGGGCCGGCTTCTCTCTGGATGAGCTCTTCGCGCTGACCTATATCGATCGATGGTTTCTGCACAACATCCGGCAGATTATCGACATGGAAGAGCGCCTGGTAGCGGCTGCGCCGCTGGTGGCCAAGGACGGGCCGGAGTTCCGTGACCTGCTGCGCGAGGCGAAGCAAACCGGTTTCGCCGACAAACGTCTGTCCGTCCTCTGGGGAATCACCGAGGCGGATGTGCGGAAGCTGCGCCACGACCTCGCGATCCGTCCGGTCTACAAGCGGGTCGACACCTGTGGCGCCGAGTTCGAGGCTTATACTCCGTATCTCTATTCGACCTACGAATCGGAATGCGAGGCCTCTCCCACCGACCGGAAAAAGATCATGATCCTGGGTGGTGGCCCCAACCGCATCGGCCAGGGGATCGAGTTCGATTACTGCTGCGTGCACGGCGTATTCGCTCTGGCCCAGGACGGGTTCGAGACGATCATGGTCAACTGCAATCCGGAGACGGTCTCCACCGACTATGACACCTCGGACCGGCTCTATTTCGAGCCGTTGACCTTCGAAGACGTCCTGGAAATAGTCGAGATCGAGAAACCGGTCGGCGTCATCGTCCAGTTCGGCGGACAGACCCCGCTGAAGCTGGCGGTGGCGCTGGAGAAGGCCGGGGTGCCGATCATCGGCACGTCGCCGGATGCCATCGACCGGGCTGAAGATCGGGAGCGTTTTCAGGCTCTTTTGCACAAGCTCGACCTGAAGCAGCCCGAAAATGGCATCGCCCGCTCTTTCGAGGAAGCGGAAAAAGTCGCAGACCGCATTGGCTACCCGGTCGTGGTTCGCCCCTCCTACGTTCTGGGCGGCCGGGCGATGGAAATCGTCTACGAGGTGGAACAGCTGCGCAACTACATGAAGTACGCGGTCGCTGCCTCACCGGAGCATCCGATCCTCGTCGACAAGTTCCTCGACGAGGCGACCGAAGTCGACGTCGATGCCCTTTGCGATGGCCGCGAGGTGGTAATCGGCGGGATCATGCAGCATATCGAGGAGGCGGGAATTCACTCCGGCGACTCGGCCTGTTCTCTGCCTCCCTATTCACTGGCAGCGGACGTGGTCGACGAAATCCGCCGGCAGACGGTAGCGCTGGCTTTGGAGCTGGGAGTCGTCGGCCTGATGAACATCCAATATGCGGTCAAGGATGGTACCGTCTATCTGCTCGAAGTCAACCCCCGGGCCAGCCGGACTGTCCCCTTTGTCTCCAAGGCGACCGGCCGGCCGCTGGCCAAGATCGCCGCCCGGGTTATGTCTGGCCGCTCTTTGGCAGAGCTGGGGGTCGCCGGCGAAATCATCCCGAAGCATATCTCGGTCAAGGAATCGGTTTTCCCTTTCGTCAAATTCCCCGGGGTCGACACCCTGCTCGGCCCGGAGATGAAGTCGACGGGAGAGGTGATGGGGATCGACTTCGATTTCGGCCACGCCTTCGCAAAGGCACAGCTCGGCGCCAATGTCAGAATGCCGTTGGCCGGCACGGTCTTCATCAGCGTCAAGGATTCCGACAAGAAGTACATCGTCGAACCGGCGCGCAAGCTTGTCGAGGCTGGCTTCGAAATCGTCGCTACGCATGGCACGGCCTCTTTCCTCACGGAAAGAGGGGTGCCGACCAAGCCGATCAACAAGGTCAAGGAGGGACGGCCCCACTGCGTCGACGCCATCAAGAGCCACGAGATCGCCATGGTATTCAATACCACCTTCGGCGCCCAGTCTGTAGCCGACTCCTACTCCATCCGGCGCTCGGCCCTGATGAACAACGTGGCCTACTTCACAACGGTGGCTGGCATGAAGGCCGCCGTGGATGGAATTCTGGCCATGCGGCGCGAAACTCTTGACGTCACTCCGCTTCAAGAGTATTATCCCCAATAATGACTCCTGCCCCGGGCCGGATCGGCCTTCAGGCGAGAGTCATTTTAAATGTGGCACCATTCGGGCGGGGCAACCCGCCCGCTTATTTTACGCTTGACGAGGAAAGAGAACAGATGTCCCAATCGATTCCCATGACCCGAGAAGGGTATCAGCGTCTGCAGGATGAGTTGAAAAAACTGATTCGAGTCGACCGTCCGCAAGTGGTTTTGGCCATCGCCGAGGCCCGTGGCCATGGTGACCTGTCGGAAAACGCCGAATACGACGCGGCCAAAGAGCGTCAGGCCTTCATTGAGGGGCGGATCAAGGAACTCAACGACAAAATTGCCCGCGCCCAGGTCATCAACCCCGCCGAACTTGACATGGACAAGGTGGTTTTCGGTGCTACCGTGACCCTGTTTGATGTCGATTCCGGCAGCGAAGTGACCTACCAGATCGTCGGTGAGGACGAAGCCGAGATCAAGGCTGGCAAAATTTCCGTCAATTCGCCTGTCGGCAAGGCTCTGATCGGCCACCGGCTCGACGATGAAGTGCGGATCAAGGTCCCTTCAGGTCTCAGAATCTACGAAGTCATCGACATCAAATACGAATAAGGCGATTTTAAAATTTAAGTTTCAGCAAACCTATAACCAGCCCCCTGAAGCCTCACACGTTAGTTATTCGAGGGAATCCATGACCGAAAAAATTACGAAGAACATGACCTTTCACCAGGTGTTGCAGATGAGTCCCGAGGTCCCCAAGGTTCTCGGCAAATACAACCTCGGCTGTATTGGGTGCATGGGTGCGATGAAGGAAACCCTTGAGCAGGGGGCCATTGCACACGGACTCGACGTCAACGAAATCCTCCGGGATCTCAACGCTATTTTTGCCAAATAAAGGGGAGGGGAGATGCCCCTGACCCCTGCCTGTCAATGCCGCAAGGAAGTCCTCGCCACCCCCCTCGAGAGAATTCGGGGGGTCGGTCCCCGCATCGTCCAGCAGCTTGCCAAAATGGGCATCTTCACCATTGAGGATGTCCTCTACACGCTCCCCTTTCGCTACGAAGACCGCCGCCAGATTCGCAGGATCGCCCACCTCCGGGAGGGCGCCCGGGAAGTTTTCTGCGGTGAAATCCTCGCCGCCGGCGAAGCCCAGACCGCCCGCAGCCGGAAAAGACTCTACGAGGTCATCGTCGGCGACGGCACCGGGCAGGTCGTTCTCAAGTGGTTTCACTACCGCCGGGAATGGATGCTGCAGCGCTTTGTCATCGGCCGCCGGGTGTTCGTCACCGGGGAGGTGAAGCGTTTCGGCACGCTGCGTGAAGTTCATCATCCCGATATCGAACTGCTCACGCCGGAGCGCTCCCTCGAAGACTTCATCGCAGCCGACCCGCTGAGCTTCGGCCGCATTCTCCCCGTTTATCCTCTGACCGAAGGTCTGCACCAGAAGAGCGTGCGCAAAATCTGGAAGGAGGTCGTCGACCGCTACGCCGAGTACGTGGTTTCGTCGCTGCCGCCGGAGATTCTCCAGCGCCACGGACTGCTTCCCCTTGGCGAGGCACTGCGGCGGGTGCACTGGCCTCCCGGCGAGGCGGCGCTACAAGAGCTGGAAGAGGGGAGGGACGCGGCCCGGCGCACGCTGGTCTATGACGAATTCTTCTTTCTGGAGCTCGGTCTCGCCCTCAAGAGGCGCGGCGTGGTGCTGGAGGAAGGCATCCCCTTCCAGGTCACCCACCGCTACACCAGGCCGCTGGCGGCACTGCTGCCGTACCGGCTGACGGAGGCCCAGCGCCGGGTGCTGGGAGAGATCAAGGCCGACCTGATGGCGCCGCACCCGATGCACCGTCTGGTCCAGGGGGATGTCGGCTGCGGCAAGACCATCGTCGCCCTGATGGCCGCGCTGGTCGCCATCGAAAACGACACCCAAGTCGCCGTGGTCGCCCCCACCGAGATCCTGGCCGAACAGCATTTTCTCCAGTTTCATCCCTGGCTCGAGACACTCGGGCTGAAGGCCGCGCTCCTCTCCGGCTCGTTGCCGGCCCGGGAGAAGCGGTTGATTCTCGAACAGCTCAGGGCAGGGGAGGTGCACCTGGTCGTCGGCACCCACGCCGTGTTGCAGGAAGGGGTGGAATTCAGGCGCCTGGGCCTGGGGATCATCGACGAGCAGCACCGCTTCGGCGTCCGCCAGCGGGGCGTCCTGCGCCGGAAGGGGGAGAACCCGCACATCCTGGTCATGACCGCTACGCCGATTCCGCGCACCCTGTCGTTGACCCTCTTCGGGGATCTCGCCCTGTCGGTCATCGATGAGCTGCCGCCGGGACGCACCCCGGTGCGGACGGTGGTTGTTCCGGAGGCGTCCCGGGAAAGGGCCTATTCTCTCATTAAACGAGAGCTGGGGGAGGGGAGGCAGGCCTACATCGTCTATCCGCTGGTCGAGGAGTCGGAGAAGAGCGACCTGCTCGCGGCCAGCGAGGGGGCCGAGCATCTTAAGCAGAAGGTCTTCCCCGAGGCCCGGATCGCCCTGCTGCACGGCCGGATGAAGCCGGAGGAGAAGGAGGCGACCATGGCCGCCTTCAAGGAGCGGCAGATCGACCTCCTGGTTGCCACCACCGTGATCGAAGTCGGCATCGACGTGCCGAACGCCACGGTCATGATGGTCGAGCATGCCGAGCGTTTCGGCCTGGCCCAGCTCCATCAACTGCGCGGCCGGGTGGGACGCGGCGGGGCGACCGGCACCTGCCTGCTGATGCGTTCGGCCCGCTGCAGCGAGGAGGGAATGCGGCGGCTGCAGGTCATGAGCGAGACGACCGACGGCTTCCGCATCGCCGAGGCCGACCTGGAGATCCGCGGACCGGGGGAGTTTCTCGGCACCCGCCAGGCGGGGCTCCCCGATTTCCGCGTCGCCAACCTGCTGCGCGACGGCCGGATTCTGGAGGCGGCCCGCCAGGACGCCTTCCAACTCGCCGCGGATCCGGCCTTCATGACCGACCCTCGCTATGCGGAGCTGCGGACGGTGCTGCTGGAGCGTTGGGGGAGCCGTCTGGAGCTGGCCAGCATCGGCTGAACAGACCTCGAAGCAGCCTCAAGAAATGCGCGTAACATGCTGCGATTGAACAGTAAAAGCAATGAGAGCAAGAAAACACTTTAAGTCTATGGACGTCGGCGCGGTGAACGGAGGGCGCTGATTACTCTGCATGAAGCCATGCCCACATCTCCGCCGAGACAATCAACAGGAATTCCGGCTGGCCGCCGGGCGGCCTTCTTCGCTAGCCCACGAGAGGTCGCCAGAGGGGGGGATGTTCTCCAGCGAGGGACACTCCCGATGCGGTCGATAGCCTGCGGCGAGATGACAACTTCCGGAGATGGGCCCTCCATTCGCTAAGCGGGAGATGACGGACCGGGTTGCTAAAAAAAGCGGCTGCGAAATTTGCCCTATAAGCCGTCTTCTTCGCGTGGTCTAGGGGGAAGTGTGGGATCTTTTTCGGCCGGCCGGCACTTCGGCGCCCACGGGCAATCGCCTCGGGCCATCATGACTCACGACGGGGGTACACCTAGGGCGTCCATGGCCCGCCAGGAACTCTCGGATAAGTACGGACACGTAAGTTTACATAATATTCGTTATCCGACGTTACATGCACAGGGGAAGTGAGCCTCAGGCCGGCTTCTTTCTTCCTTCCCTGCTTCCTGCTGTTGGAGGGCGGCAAACGTGCTGCGTTTTTTTTCTATCGTTTTGATTGGACAGCGAAGCAGGAGTTCGTTGACGTCCGCTTCCATCTTTTGCACTGTCAGCCTCATCCACTTCAGATCCGCAGACTCCTCTCGGCATCGATCCGCCACTTCGAGCTGGATTCTTCTGATTCCGGCCGACCCGTCGAAATATCTAGAAACCACTGCCGCTGTTCGGAACGTTGCACTGTTGCCGCTTCTACTTTTTTCCTTCGGATTGTCGGCAAGTTTCGTTGTGCACTGCACATAAAAAAAGAGCCGCGACTTGCGTCACGGCTCTTTTTCTCGTTGGTCGGGGTGAGAGGATTCGAACCTCCGACCCCCAGCACCCCATGCTGGTGCGCTACCAGGCTGCGCTACACCCCGTCAATCAACGAGTCGGGATTATG
>DASPGW010000139.1 GCA_035620395.1 Desulfuromonadales bacterium
GCCGGGGGTCCGGGCCAGTTTTGCGTACTCCTCCCGCATTCCCGTCGTCGAGAGGGTGGCGCCTGCGCCATCGTCCCAGACGATCTCCAGCGCCTCCCGCCCCTTCTGCGCCGGCCAGAAGCCGGCGGCGACCACCGCTACTCCGGAGGGCACCTGCACCACCTGCTGCACGCCGGGAACGGCTTTCGCCTTTTCGCTCTTGAAACTCACCACCTGGCCGCCGAAGACCGGCGGCCGGGCAATGACGGCGGTCAGCATCCCGGGAAGCTGCACGTCGAGCCCGAACCGCGCCGAGCCGTCGATTTTGGCCGGGCTGTCGAGCCGGAGCCGCGGCTTGCCGATGAGTCGATAGCTGGCGGGACTCTTCAGCCGGATTTCCGTGGGGACCGGCAGTTTGGCCGCAGCTTCCGCCAGTTCGCCGTAGGCCAGCGACTTGCCGCTCGCGTGAAGCACCCTGCCGTTTTCGGCGCGGCAGCTCGCCGGCTCGACCTGCCAGCGCCGGGCGGCGGCGGCGATGAGCATCTCCCGGGCGGCCGCTCCCGCCGTGGAAAGGCGCTCCCACTCGGTGCGCACGCTGGTGCTCCCCCCCGTCACCATCGACCCGAAGGTCGTATGGTTGTAGATCGCAGCCACCGGCGACGCTTCCACCACCACCTTCTGCCAGTCGCACTCGAGCTCCTCGGCGATCAGCATCGGCAGCGAGGTGTAGACCCCCTGCCCCATCTCCGATTTGTTGATGATGAGGGTGACGGTGTCGTCGGCGCCGATGCGGATGAAGGCATTGGGCTCGTAGAGGGGTGTCTCAGCCGCCGCCGCTTCGCGCAAGAGGCCTGAAACAGGAATATGACAGCCGAGAACCAGCCCTCCCCCGAGCAATGCCCCGGTCTTGACGAAGTCGCGACGGCTCATCTTCACGATCCCGCTCATTTCTTTCCCCCTTTCCCCGTCTCGTTCGCCGCCGTGTGGATGGCGCGGCGGATGCGCTGATAGGTCCCGCAACGGCAGAGATTCCCCTCCATGGCCCGATCGATCTCCGTATCGCTCGGCTTCGGCTGCTCCTTGAGCAGGGCCACGGCGGCCATGATCTGGCCTGGCTGGCACCAGCCGCACTGGGAGACCTCGTCGGCGAGCCAGGCCCTTTTGACCGGATGGCTTTCCGGAATGCCCTCGATGGTCGTAATTTTCTTCCCCTGGACGTCGCCAACCGGCATCACGCAGGAGCGCTCCGCCTTCCCGTCGATATGGACGGTGCAGGCCCCGCAGAGCGCCTCGCCGCAGCCGAACCTGGTGCCGGTGAGGCTCAACGACTCCCGGAGCACCCACAGCAGCGGCGTATCGGGCCGGACATCCACCGAATACTTCTTCCCGTTCACATCCAGAGTAATCATGGGGGCCTCCCTGTGTTTCCTGATTGTTTGTTGAGATGCCTTTTCAGAACGCGGGTCGCACCAGCAGCGATTCAAGGGCGTGGTGCGAAGCTGATCTTTTTCACTACCCGGTGCGCCAGCATCTCCGTTTTCGGTCCGGGCCACATGCTCACCCTGACCTCGATCTCGGCGCTGCCGGTCCCTTCGGGGAGTTCCTGGATGAACCTCTCCGTCAGGGTTTTGCCGGGCTGCAGGGAAAAATCGATGATCTCCTTGATCTGCCAGGCGCTCATCCGCTGGTTGCCGTCGAGGTCGAGCCCGATCTCCCGGTATTCCTTCCTCCCCAGGGGGATGATCTCCCCGGTGTCAGTCGTAGCGGTCGCTTCCAGGACCACTTTGCCCGACCACAGTCAGCCGTCGGGAACCCTGTGTCCGGCCCGGTTGCCGAGGCTGACGCTGACCACAGCGGCGGGAAGCCACCGACCCGGGTGCAGCCTGACCCCCACGGCACTCGCCTCCAGGGTGATGGCGTCCCTGACGGCGTCAAGGTCGTGCCGGCCGGGCATCCGGTGGCCGCGCCCTTTGGCCCGCATGTGGCAGTCCTGGCAGCTCTCCAGCCCCCCATTGGCCCGGTAATGATCCTGATAGCTCTCGTACAGAGAGGTGCAGAAGGCGGTCTCCCGGTCCGTCGCGGTGTAGAGGCTGTGACACTGGCCGCAGAAAGAGGAGGAGGTGAGCGCCGATGATCTGGCGGTGCCATGGGCAGGAGAAGGCGTGCCGGTCGGGCCGTAGTAGACTCCCGGCTGCGGCGCACCCTGCAGGTTCTTCTCCACGGCAGCCTTGAGATTGTGGCAGGACACGCAGTTGACGTTCAGCCGGGCCAGGCTCTTCCGGGCGGCTTCCTGGCCGGCCGCATCCTTGTCGTCGGTAGCGGCGACGACCAGCCGCGCCACTTCCCAGACCAGGGATTCGGAGGCGTCCTTCAGCTGGGGGGCGTGGCAGTCCATGCAGCGCATCAGGTCTTCCTTGCGGAATTCCCTTTGCCAGTCTCTTTCTACAGCCTCGATGAATTCCCGCAGTACGCCCAGGGAATTGACGCCGGAGCGGGCATGATACGACGACGTCCATTCTTCGTAGATAACAGGATGGCAGGCCTTGCACGCTTCAACGTCGTACGCCCGGACGAGTTCGTCGAGACACGCGATTTCTGCCCGGGCCGCGGCCGGCAGGACCAGAAGAAAAAAAAGCAGGAACCCCCGCATATCGCCTCTCCCTTCCTTGCGGAGCTTACCCGCGATTCTTGAGTGCCTCGTCAAATATACACAGCGGAGAGAAATCTGCCAGTCGGACGCCCCAAGCTTTTTTTTCGGCGCAAAATCGGCTATGGTAGCCACTCGCTTCCGAACGCCTGTCCTCCGTTCCTCAAGGATCCCGATGCCGCCTCAGGTTTCCCGCAGCGCCACCCTGTTCGTCGTCTGCACGGCCCATTTCCTCATGCCCTTCATGATGTCCGCCGTCGGTGTGGCGCTGCCCGCCATCGGCCGGGAATTTGCCGCCAGCGCCCTGCAACTGGGATTGGTGGAGACGGTCTACGTGCTGTCGGCCTCCATCTTCCTGCTTTCCATGGGGCGGTTGGGGGACATTCACGGCCGCCGGCGCATCTTCCAGTACGGCATCGTCATCTTCACCATCGGCGGCGGGGCGGTGTCGCAGGCCTGGTCGATCGAGGCGTTGATCGGCCTGCGTTTTCTGCAGGGGATGGGGGGCTCGATGGTGATGGCCACGACCCTCGCCATGGTGGTCTC
>DASPGW010000140.1 GCA_035620395.1 Desulfuromonadales bacterium
GATGTGGCTCTTCGACGGTTCGGGGGGCAGGCCGCCGAAATAAGGGTCACGATGGTCGTTGATGGTCTGGACCTTGACGCCCGCCTCCCGTAGCATCACATCGAGATAACCCCGGGCGGTCCCGTACATGGGATTAACGGCGACGGTCATACCCGAGGCAGCGATGGCGGCAAAATCGATCAGCCCGCGCACCTGTTTGAAGTAGGGTTCACGAGGGTCGATCTCCTCGACCAGCCCGGCTCGCACCGCCTGATCGAGAGGCATCTCCTTGAAGCATATCCCGCCAAGCATGGCGTTGGCCCGCTCCTCGATATCCCGGGTTGCTTCCGGCAGTGCCGGTCCGCCCGTCTCCGGGGAGAACTTGAGGCCATTGTACTCAGGAGGGTTATGACTGGCGGTGAAGTTGATTCCGCCTGCGGTCTGACGCCGAAGGATTTCGAAGGCAATGACGGGGGTCGGCGTGTCGCGGTCGCAGATGAACGACTTGATGCCGGCGCCGGCCAGCACCCGCGCAGCCTCTCGGGCGAACTTCTCACCCATGAAGCGGCTGTCGTGGCCGACCACCAGCCCCTGCTCTGTCAGTCCCCTGGTACGCAGGTGATCGGCGATGGCCTGAGTGACGACCCGTACGTTGTCAAAGGTGAAATCCTCGCACAAGATCCCCCGCCAGCCGGAGGTTCCGAAACTGATGCGCGTCATGTACTGCCCTCCTGATTGTTGAAAAGCGTTGGCTGATCAATATACGGGACAAAGGATACCATACCAGGCTGGAAAGGGTACGCGTGTCAAGACTTCAAAAATTCCTCCTCGGCAGAATGCGGCGTCGGGTAATTTTCGATTCCCTCGACGTAGGGGCAATCGCCAGGCAGAATCCCCTGACGAATGGTGCGGGGAGTGAGCGGGGTGCAGCCGGGACGGGCCACATGGCGGTTCTCGTAGACGGTGCAGAGGCGGGTGACCGGATCGAGCTTTTCGCAGGGGGTAGTGGTGTAATAGACTTCCCCTTCGAATTCGATCTTTTCGTAGCAGCAGCGCCCACAGCGCCGACAGATATCTTCCCGCAAACGGATGCGCGACAAGGTTTGTACCTCCAGTTTTTCCGCTACAGTAGCGAATGGCCGGCAACGGGTCAAGGCGGAAAAAATCGGAATACTTTGCCCCCCAAATAACTGTTGACAAAATTTGACCAAATGCCAGATAATGCTGGTCTGGGCCAAAAGAAACAGAACCGTAAGGAGACTTCACCCATGCAGTGTCAAACCGTACTTCCCGGTACCGAGTGTACCTTCTGGGCCAAGCAGGGCTGCACCTTCACCGGCAACGCCTGCCAGAACATCGTCGAGGATTGCGTCGGCTGCGATCGCATTGTCGAAGGGACCATCGGCAAAGTCTGTTCAGCTGCCCCTTCCCCCACCCGCAAATGGGCCGCCGGGCTGTGCAACATTGCCACCCACCGCAAGATCGAGATCAAAACCGAGGACGCAAAGATCAACCCCCTCAAGGCTTCGAAAAAGGCTTCCGCCAAGAAGAAGTAACCACCTCTTCCCGGCAGCAGAAAATGAAAGGCAGGCGAGAAATCGCCTGCCTTTTTTCTTTCTGTTCAACAACCAAAACCTGACAGCAAAGGGCATAAGATGTATCCGCAGATTTCACAGATTAAACCGCACCTGAATTGCTGGTTATTTAATCTGCGTCGATCTGCGTAATTTGCGGAATATTTGGCTTTTCATAGAGAACTGTCATAGAGAACTAAGGTTTTACTCCGCGCAGAGCTGTTGAATAATTACCGAAAAAATACAAACAGCAGCGGCACCAGGAAGGCGGTGAAAAGCCCGTTGAGACCGATGGCCAGCCCGGCGACGGCGCCGCCGAGGCGATCAAACTCCAGCATACGGGCGGTACCGATGCCGTGAGAAGCGGTGCCGACGGCCAGCCCCACGGCTGCAGAACCTTTCAAACCGATCAGACGGCAGAACTCCGGACCGCAAATTGCTCCGAGGCAGCCGGTCAAAACAACAATGGCGGCGGTGAGTGGGGCGATGCCGCCGATTTTTTCGGCAATGCCGATGGCGATGGGCGTCGTCACCGACTTGGGAGCAAGCGAATGAACCACCGACCGGCTGCCACCCAGCAGCCAGGCCAGACCGGAGGCGCTGACCACCGAAGTAAGTGCCCCCGCCAGTACGCCGAGCAGAATCGGCACTTTCTTCGCCAGAATCTCCCGGCGCCGCGTATAGAGGGGAACTGCCAGGGCCACCACCGATGGACCCAGCAGAAACAACACGTAGCGGCCGCCGACCGCATAGTTTTCGTAGGGTATCTCGAACAGCAGCAGAAAAACGATGATACCGGCGATGGAGAGGGCGACCGGGTTGAACAGGATGCTGCCGGTGCGCTGGTAGAGCTTTTGGGCCAGGGCGAAGGCGACAAGGGTCAGGCCGACACCGAACAGCGGCGAGACGAGAAAGTCAGGCATCCGGCGCCCCTCCCTTCTTCTCGAGCCACGTCTCGGCCCAGCCGGTCACGGCCATGACCGCGAAAGTGCTGAGCACGGTGGCGACGGTGATCGGCAGCCACTCCCGGCGGATCAGATCGAAGTAGACCATGACGCCGACCCCGGCGGGGATGAAAAAGAGGGCCAAGTGGGAGAGCAGCAATTCGGCCGCATCCTCAAGCCACTCGACCCGGACGACACCGGCCACCAGAAAAACCAGCAACAACCCCATCCCGACCACGTTCCCCGGGATGGGCAGCGCCAGCCGGAGGGAAAGCAATTCGCCCAACAACTGCATTGTCAACAGCAGGGCAAAGCCGCGAACCATGAAAATCTCTCCGTCGACCGATTCGGATGATTCGGCGGAACGCCCGAACACCTCAAAGTTCTGCCTTCAACCCTTCTACCACCGCCGCGACCTCATCCCGGACTTCTTTGGCCGTCGGTGAACGCTCCCGCATCAGGAACTCCTGGAATGCCTGGAGAGCTTCCCTGGGCTTCTCCTGATCGAGGCAGATGTTTCCGAGGGTCAGGTAGGCGAAGGCGAATCCCGGGTCGAGGCGCAGAGCCTCCCGGCAGGCCTTCGCTGCGGACTCCAGGTCGCCGGTGTCGTAGAACATCTCGGCCAGGTTGAAATGCGCCTGAGGGTCTTCCGGCTCAAGTTCAAGCACCTGCCGGTAATGTGCCAGAGCCTCTTCGTTGCGGCCTTGTGCATAGCAGGCGTCACCGAGCGAATTGAGGGCAAAGACGGAACCGGGCTCAAGACGCAGAGCCTTCTGATAGCACTCAACCGCCTGCTCGATCCGCTCCTGGTTGAAATGGACCAGACCCATGCTGACCCAGGCATCTGCCTCGCTCTCATCCAGCTCGAGAATTTGCTGGTAAGTCTGCAGCGCTTCCTCAGCGTGCTGCGCCTCGAACAGAGCATCGCCCAGCGCATAGAGGATCTCGACGTTCTCCGGGGCGAACTCCCGGGAACGCCTGAAGGAGGCAATCGCTTCTCGCAGCTTGCCGTCCTCGGCCAGTGCCTCACCGAGCAGAAAATGTCCTTCCGCTGATGCAGGGTTATCCTGCAGCGCCTGACGGAAGCAGCGGATGGCGACACCGTAATCGCCGATATCCATCGCCTCACGCCCCTTCTTGAAAATCGATTCGTCCGGTTGCATCCCCTTCTATCCTTTCGTCGCAAGATTGCTTCTGTAGCCCGGGTTTTCATTGATCAGTCAGACCCGCAGATCGCTCGCCAGGGAGCGCGGAGAATCTCGTCCATATCGTTCCACCTCATCGTGCGCGGAATCCGCTCAGCAGGTCATCCAGAAGCTCCAGTCCATCGAGCAGCCCCCACGGAGTGCTGGCCACCTTCAAAACCTTGACACCCAGTTCCCGTTCGAGATCCTCGAGGGAAAT
>DASPGW010000141.1 GCA_035620395.1 Desulfuromonadales bacterium
CTACGACCGTCACGGCGATTTCTCGCACGTCAACCTTGCGGAGCTTGACGGCCCTCTCTCCCGGGTTGAAGTGAAGGAGGGCGATGAGGCGGCGCTGGTCGCCTTCATGCTGGCCCTCACCGACGAGCGGGTGAAATTCGATCAGGCCCCCTTCGATCACCCGCAACTGTTCGTTCCGGCCGGCGACGGCCGGCAGGGAGTTGCCGAATCGTTTATCGAAATCCCCGCCGTCGGCGCCGGCGGCCGGGACGAGCCGCTCAAGCCGTTCCTGAACCTCGACCCGTTTAACGAGCAGCCCCTGCCGTAATCGCCCGCCCTTGCGGACATTCGGCTTCGCTGAGCGACCGGATGTCCGCAAGGGTTCGGCTGCCGACGCCAGAGTTCTTCTGGCGCCCCGGCCTTCGGATTGACAGTCGGCATTCCTGATTTAGACTTTGGAGCAACCTTCGGCCTCCCGTGCCGCAGGTCGGACAAACGTCTTCGAGACTCGGCGGCCCCTGCCGCTGGCAGTCTTGCATCCCTACACCCGCCCGCCAAAGCCGATACGGTCCATCTTTTTCGCACTGGCAGACAGCAAGGAATTGCCTGCGATGACAACTGCCTGAGGAGGAAGAAGTCATGAGGAAAAAGCCGGATAATCCAGGAAAGCCCGCATTCTTCGTAATCGGCCTGGCGGTCGTCGCGCTGCTGGTCGTCCTGTTCGCGGGGGCTCCTCCCCTGCAGGCCGAGCCCTATCTCGCCGTGCGCGAGGGACTGAAGTGCGACTTCTGCCATGTCAACAAGACCGGCGGCGGCAAACGGACGGCGGCGTTTGCCGGCACGGCGGATCATTTTCTGCGCAGCCCGGCCTCTAAAACCTTGGTGGACCCGGCCGGCCTGCTGGGCGGCAGAGTGTCCCTGGGGGCGAATCTGCGCTTCAGCAACCGCACCCTGTTCCGGGATGAGCCCGATGCCCGGGGGGAGGTGCCGAACGGCCGGATCTTCCGCTCAGCCGAAGCGAACGACTTTGCCTTCAACGAAGGGGTGGCCTACCTGGAAGCCGATCTCATCCCCGAAATGCTGACCTTCTACGTCGATGAATCCTTCACTCCGGGACCGGCCGTCAGCCGCGAGGTGTTCGGCCTGCTGACCGGCGTGCTTCCCTGGGACATCTACCTGAAGGCCGGCCGCTTCTTCCCTCCCTTCGGGCTTCGCATCCAGGATGATGCCGCTTTTACCCGCTCGACGACCGGCTTCAATTTCACCAACTTCAGCGAGGGGGTGGAACTCGGTCTCTCCACCGGCCCCTTCTTTCTGGCCGCGGCGGTGGCGAACAGCGGCTCTCCCGCCGGCCAGGACACCCGCAAACAGGTGTCCGCCAACGGTTACTACCTGAAAACTCTGGGCGGCCCCGTGCGATCGGTGCTGGTCGGCGGCTCGGCCGCCCATAACCCGACGACCGAACGCGATGCTTATGGACTCCACGCCGGCGCCAGTTTCTGGGAGCTGACCATCCTGACCGAAGGGAATCTGATCGTGGTCGATACCCCCGATCGGGGCAGCATCCAGGGCTGGGCCTACTACACCGAAGCCAACTGGCTCGCCACGGACCGGCTGAACGTCAAGGTCGCCTACGACTATTTCGATCCCGACGACGAGGAGTCCGACGACCAGCGGGAACGTATCTCTTTGGGTGTGGAGTCCTTTTTCAACAAATATCTCCAGGGTCGGCTCTTCTACCGGATTTCCAACGACATCCCCCAGAACCTGAGCGGCAACGTCAATGAACTCGTGGCCGAGATGCATCTGTTTTTCTGACCGATCGCTGCGCGGCGTCGTCGGTCATCAGTCATAGGTCGTGGGGGTCTTGAACCTGGAGCCCTGGACCTGACAAAGGAGACGCAAAGATGAAGAAGGAAATCAGGACAGGCATTCACTGGCTGGCAACTTTTCTGGCCGTCGCCGCTTTGCTGGCGGTCGTCTCGTGCGGCGCCGGCGACGGTCCCGACGCCGCGGCCGCCGTTCCGGTGAGGGGCGTTACCTCCCTGGCCGAGGTGCAGCCCGTCTTCAACGCCAACTGCCTGACGGCCTGCCATGAACCGGGCGGCATCGGGTTCGGCGAGACCGGGCTCGATCTGCGGGCGGGCGTTTCCTACGGACTTCTGTTCAATCAGCCCGCCATCTCCCCCAGTCTGCCGGGAGTACGGGTCATATCCCGGGACGGAAACAACAGCGTCCTGTACCGGCGAGTCGCCGGACTGCTTCCCCCTCTGGTCTCCCAGATGCCGCCACCCCCCGCCGCGCCCCTCCCCGCCGCCGTTCAGGCCCTGATCAAGAAATGGATCGACGACGGCGCCTCGACCACCGGCCGGCTCAATTCCGTGTTGAGCGGTAGCCAGGTGTCGGCTGCTTCCGCTGGGCCCGTCGCCACTGCCGCCGGCGGCAGCGGCACCCTCACCCTGAGCCCCGACCGCACGGCCATCGACTTCACTCTCGACGTCGGGGCCCTGGCCACTTTCAACAGCCCCGTCATTACCGGCGCCCACATCCATGCCCGGGACCCGGGTCTGGACAACGGGCCGATCATCTTCGATTTTCTCCCGGCCATTATCCCCGACCCCCTGGTGCTCAGCGGCAGGCTGACCGCCGCCAATCTGATACCTCGGCCGAACGTCCCCGACTTCCCTGCCGCCGTGGCGGCACTGCTGAATGGCACGACCTACTTCCAGGTGCATACCCAGGCGCATCCGGCAGGTGAAATCCGCGGGGACATCGGCACTCAAACCCTGACGGCAACTCTCAACGGCGCCCAGGCGGTGCCGCCGGTGATCACCAATGCCACCGGTACCGGCACGGTGGTGATCAATCCGGACCAGGACGCCTTTTCGGTCAGGCTCGACCTCGGGCTGGCGGCCAATTTCACCGGCCCCATCACCGCTGCGCATATTCATGCCGGAGCGGTCGGCGTCAATGGACCCATTATCTTCGAATTCGCCCTGCCGCCGGTGATACCGGCCAATCCGGTCATCAACGTGGTCCTGACCGCCGCCAATCTGATACCTCGGCCGAACGTCCCCGACTTCCCTGCCGCCGTGGCGGC
>DASPGW010000142.1 GCA_035620395.1 Desulfuromonadales bacterium
TCCTGCCGGCATTCAGGGGACCAATTTCATCGTTCCGAACCTGACCACCCGCAAACTCGATACGACCGTCCAACTCTACGACGGGCAGACGCTGGCCCTTGCCGGCCTGCTTCAGGACACCATGCGCGAATCGGTCAGAAAGATTCCCGGCCTGGGGGACATCCCCATCCTGGGCGCCCTGTTTCGCAGTTCAAACTTCAGCCAGGACAAGACCGATCTGTTGATCTCCGTCACGCCGCATATAATCAAACCCGAAAAGGAGGGGACGATCAACTACCCTGGCGAGTTCATCCAGCCCCCCAATCGCTTCGAGTTCTACCTGGAAGGCAGGCTCGAGGGGAGGAGGGCGCCGGGAGACGTGTCATCGCTGAGCCAGCACAGTTTTACCCTTCCCATGGTTCCCTTGGAGTCGCAGGGGGGGCTGGAAGGCCAGTTCGGGCAGGAACCGCTTTCGCCGGTACAACCATAGGGAGAGAGGTCATGAAAATTCTTGCCTGCATGATGTCGGCAATGGTGTTGCTGGCGGGATGCGCTTCCACGGAAGAAGCCTATTATCTCGACCGCGAGTTCGGCCTGGCGCAGCAGGCGGCCTGGGACAACCAGGTGGCCTATCCCGATTACCGCCATGTCGCCAAGACGCCGGAGACCACCGAGGGGATCGCTGCCGAAAAGATCATGGACGCCTCCAACAAAAACTTTGCGGAACAGCCGGAAATAGTGAATGTCTTTCAACTGGGGATTACTCAGTAGGAAAGGCTGGAGGCTGGATGAAACTCGAAGATTTGCCGTTTCACTCTAGATGAGATTCTGATATCTTTTCTCCGGTGCGTTGGGGGTTTTTCTCCTGCTTCTTCATATCCGGCTGATCGCCAAAGGCCGCCAGATCGTTCCATCTCGTTTGACATGGGAGGCCCAGATGACCGTATCAAATGCTGTGCGCAAGGGGAGTCTCGTGTCTTTCCTCCTGCTTTTCCTTTGCGCCTGCACCACCACGGTCAAGCCGAAAGCCGGCTCCGAATTGCTCGATCATTCCCTCTCCTCGAAGGAGAGCGAAAGCAGGCTGAAGAACCTGCCGCCTGACGATCTGCTTCGAAACGGCAACGCTTATCTTGCCGGCGGCAGCTATCAGCTGGCCCGTCTGCATTTCGCCGCGGCGCTGGAAAAAGAGCCGCGCTCGGCGGCGGCGCTGACCGGCCTGGGAGAGATCCAGCGCCGGATTGGTGAGCTCAACAATGCCCGCGGCACCTTTGGCAAGGCGCTGGAACATGATGCCCGGTACTGGCCCGCCTTGCTCGCCATGGCAAAGGTCGGCCGTGCTCAGGGCGACAACCAGACCGCCATCGAATTTCTGAACAAGGCGTTGGCTGTCAGTCCAGAAAATATTGAAATCCTGACCGAAATGGCGATGCTGTACGACAACCTCGGGCAGGAAGCCCAAGCCGAACCTCTCTACGCCAAAGTCGTCGCCCTCAGACCCGACCTGCCGTCGGCTCATAATAACCTAGGCTTCAACTATCTCCTGCAGGGGCGCTATCCCGACGCCATCACGGCCTTTTCCCGTGCCATGGCCCTCGAGCCGGACAACAAGCGTACCCAAAACAATCTGGGCGCTGCCTACGCCTTGAACGGCAACGAAGATAAGGCGCTGCTGATATTCGAAAAAGCCGTCGGCAAAGCGGCGGCCTACAACAACATCGGCTACATCTACATGACCCAAGGCGAGTGGGACAAGGCAGAAAAGGCTTTTAAGCATGCCCTCGATCTGAATCCGCGTTTTTACGTTCGCGCGCAGGAGAACCTGGACCGCCTCAACCGCATGCGGTCCAAAGCCGGCGAGTAATCTCGAACGCCCCGCATTCGACGCACTGGGAGCGCCGGGAACCTTTTGAAGGGGCCGCTTTATTGTAAACCTTCCCGACTGCCCGGGATTAGCAGCCTTATCACCTTCACCACCTCTGTTCTGCACACCGGGGAAAATCCGCAGGCGACGGCGATGCCCTCTTAATCGGCACCCTGATCTGCTGCAAGGGTCTCCGTTGTTCGCACGTTGTCCTCCGCATTCTGCGCCGTGGTGCCGCATCGTGCTGACCCGCCGGCTTCCAGACGGTCACATCCCGCGCAAAATCGAACACTTAGCTGAAGCGACAGATTGATTCCAAAAAAGGCAAAGAAAAACCGCCGAAGCCTCGATGACTTACGGCGGCCAGTCTTGGCGGCCCCGGCGCGATTCGAACGCACGACCTACCGCTTAGGAGGCGGTTGCTCTATCCTGCTGAGCTACGGGGCCAAAAGGGGTACTTTATACTCCACCCCGCAAGTTCTGGCAAGGCTTTTCCCGGCTAAAACTTGAGGAGACTGAAAACCTTCCCGTCGGGCAAACGCTTGCGGCCGTGCAGGAATTCGAGTTCGGCCATGAAGGCACATTCGACCACCTCGGCGCCCAGTTCCTGGACCAGATCCACCACGGCCGCCATGGTACCCCCGGTGGCGAGCAGGTCATCCGCAACGATGACTCTGGCGGCGGGCTTGAAGGCATCTTCGTGAATCTCGAGCGTGTCGGTGCCGTACTCGAGCTCGTAGGTCTTGCGCCGGGTCTTGTAGGGAAGCTTGCCGGGCTTGCGGACCAGGGTAATCCCCGTGCCAAGTTTGTACGCCAATGCCGAGCCGAGGATGAATCCGCGCGCCTCGACCCCCACCACCTGGTCGATCTTCAGCCCAAGGTAACGGTGGGCGATGAGATCGATCATGCGGTGAAAGCTCTTCGCATCGGACAACAAGGTCGTGATGTCCTTGAAAACGATGCCTTTCTTCGGAAAATCGGGGATATCCCGGATAATGCCCTTCAAATCTTCCACGTAGCTCTCCTCCCGGTCGGCATGTTTTACAACCAAACCCTCAAACGAAACGCTAGCCCTCCATCAGGATTTTGGCCGAGGACTGCTTGTCTTCCATGATTTTGCGAAGTTTTTCAAGACTCTTGGCTTCTATCTGCCGGATCCTCTCCCGGGTGACGCCAAAACGCCGGCCGATCGTATCGAGCGTCTGCGGTTCCCGATCGTCCAGCCCGAAACGCAACGCAAGGATCTCCCGCTCATTTTCGTTAAGAGTATCGAGCCACTCTGAAACATGGGCGTATTTATCCAGATCCTCAATGAGGGTGGCGGGATCGACGGCGGAAGTGTCCTCGATGGTATCCATGAGGCTGTAGTCGTTATTCTCGCCCATGGGGTGTTCGATGGAATAGGTCTTTTTGACCAGAACCATGAGCCGCCGCACATAGGCGGGATCGACACCCATGGCGTCAGCCACTTCCTTGGCCTGCGGCTCGCGGTTGAGTTTCTGCAGGAGTTCGCGGCTGATCTTGATCAGTTTGTTGATATCGTCGGAGACATGCACGGGCAGACGAATGGTCCGGCTCTGGTTCACCAGGGCGCGCTCGATCGACTGCCGGATCCACCATGTGGCATAGGTGGAAAACCGGCACTCCTTGCTGAGCTTGAACCGCTCGACGGCCTTGATGAGCCCCATATTGCCCTCCTCGATGAGATCGAGGAAGGGGAGGCCGCGATTCATGTAGCGCTTGGCGATCTTGACGACCAGCCGCAGATTGGATTCGATCATCCGGTCGCGGGCCGCCTTGTCTCCTTCGGAGATCCTTTGCGCCAGCTCCCGCTCCGATTCGGCAGTCAGCAGCGTGGTTTTCTGGATTTCCTTGAGATAGAGCTTGATGGCGTCGTCCGAGTGGTCGTCAAACGGGGCCGCCTTCTCTTCTTCCTCGGCGTCAGCCTCCCCCTCATCCTGCGACTCCTCATCTTCGAGCTCGTCATCGGTTTCGGTGAATTCGGCGTCATCATCCTCTACTGCATCAGAGGTGAGATCAAACTCGTCGTATTCGTTCATCGGCTCATCCATCGGTATGCGCGTCTCCGGTCGAAGGCGGGGTAAAATATCGTTCGAAGTCTAAGAGATAGGGTATCTCATGGCAAGTAAAAAATCGGATTGACGGGCTCCTTGCCTCGGCGGATTTCAAAATAGAGACGAGGCTTGCCACCGGCAGGCGGGGCGCCGGAGAGTGCGATACGCTCGCCTTTGCTCACAAAGGCGCCGGCGTCGACGATGTTTTTTTGGTTGAAGCCGTAGACCGTGAAGAAGTCATTGTCGTGCCTCAGAATAATCAGGTTGCCATAAGTCCGGATGCCGTCGCCGCTGTAGATAACGCGGCCGGCAGCGGCCGAAAGGACCGGTGACCCCGGGACAGCGGAAATTTCCAACCCCTTGGTCGGCGAGCCGCCAACGCCGTCGAACCCCTTGAGAAGCGCTCCCTTCAGCGGCCAGCCGAATTTTCCCTTGACGACCGCCGCCGGCTTGCCGACAGGAGCCCCGGTCGCCGGCCTCGGCTTGATGCCGGCTGGCGGCTTTCCCTGCTGCCGGGCGGCGGGCGCCGGCACGGGGGTTGCCTTCTTGACGGTTGTCGGAGGCTTGGGGACGGGGGAAGCCGGCGGCGCGGGAGGTACTGGTCGTGCCAGGGCCGGCACCTCTTTCACCCGATCGGCGCCAGGGATGTAAATACGGGTGCCGACGCGCAACTGAGCGGGGTCGTCGATCCGGTTGACACGGGCCAGATAGCGTTCGTCGACTCCGTAGGTCTTGCCGATCCGGTAGAGCGTCTGGCCCTCGTGCACGGTGTGATATACCCCGCGAGGAGACGAGCAGGCGCCCGGCAACAGAAGCAGTAAAAGAAGAACGAGTATCCGAACCGTCATGTATCCATTTCCTGTGCGGGGCTGGAATACCGTTAAGGTAACGGATTTGCTCCTCTCCCGTCAACTGCCCGTCTTCTGTCGGAACCAGCGGGGCTGTTCACTTTCCTCAAAGGACATGGCGGATGATGATAAAACCGCCGATCAGCAGCAGCATGAAAACGATGGAGAGCATGTTGAAATACTTTTCGATGAAACTCCGCACGGCCGGGCCGTAGCGGTAGATCAGCGCGGCGACCAGGAAGAAACGCAGACTGCGGCTGACCACGGAAGCCAGGACGAAAACAGGGAAATTGATGTGGAAAACACCGGCGCCGATGGTAATTACCTTGTAGGGAATAGGAGTAAACCCGGCGGTGAAGACCGTCCAGAAATCGTAGGCGGCGAAGAGGTGCTGGACCCGGAAAAAGACCGTTTCACTGAAACCGGGGACGTAGAGGTAGAAATAACCGGAGACCACCTCCCACAAGCCGCGGCCGATACCGTAACCGGCCACCCCGCCCAGCACCGAACCGATTGAGCAGATCAACGCAAAACGGAAAGACCTGGTGGGGATGGCGATGCACAGGGCCAGCAGCAGAACATCGGGGGGGATAGGGAAAAAGGAGGATTCGGCAAAGGCCAGCAGAAAAAGGGCCGGAACTCCATAAGGCGTTTCGGCCCAATGCAGTACCCAGTCGTAAAGACGACGCATCACCCGCATCATCCGGCCTTCTCCTCCTCCCAGCCGAACCTGCCGACCAGGGGCACGAAGCGGCAGTCGAGGAGATCCTCCTCCTCATACCCCCTCTCCCCGACACGAACGACCCTTTTGAGCACCTGCGTGCCCAGAGTTCCCACCGGGATGACCAGCCTGCCGCCGATGGCCAGTTGCTCGCGGTATTGGGACGGAATCGAAGGTGCACCGGCCGTGATGATGATGGCGTCAAAGGGCGCCTCGTCCTCCCAGCCGCTGGTTCCGTCACTGAGCCGGATATTGACGGTGTTGGCCCCGATGGTATCGAGCACCCGCCGGGCTCGCCGGGCCAGAGCCGGGAACCGCTCGACCGTATAGACCCGGGAGGCGATCCGGGCCAGGACAGCGGCCTGATAACCGGAGCCGGTGCCGATTTCGAGCACCT
>DASPGW010000143.1 GCA_035620395.1 Desulfuromonadales bacterium
AGGACCCGGCTGTTGGAATCTCCGGGCCGGTTGAAGCCGCGCACCCCCAGTGCCTCGTTGGTTCGCTCGAAGGAGAGGTGAAAGCTGCGCAGGCTGCGCAGCAGGTCGGCGAGGGTGCGATAGCCGTATCGCCTGATTTCCTCGGCGGTGACGATACTGACGGCCGAAGGGGCTTCAGTGACCTTCTGCTCGTATTTCGAGGCGCTGAAGACCGAGGGGATTTCCTGGAAAAGAATGGCCTCTTCCCCGGGCGGCGGGGAAGAGGCAGCAATTGCCGGAGGTGACGGGGTGAGCAGGCCGATGATGATGAGCAGAGCACACCATGGCCGATGGTATCGGTGTCGTTTGGTCATCTCAACCTCCGTTAGGCGATCCCGGTCGAATCCTGATCGGGACCCCTGGCGGAGAACCCGGAACGAAATTGGTGTGAGATTATAACTATTCGGATTACCGTGTCAATCAACTTGCAGAGGGAACGGCATCAACGCCCCCGACGCATGCGGGTAGTGGCCTCGATGTAGTCGAAGGGCTCCCCCGAGGCATACCAGTTCTCGATCCGGCGCAGGCAGCGGCTTTCGGTGAGCAGTTTCTGGGCCAACCGGCTGACACCGTTGCTGGCGCGGGCATGCATCGAAAGCCGGTGCCGGCCGCGTCGCTCGGCCTCGGCGCAGACGCCGGCCAGCAGCTTGACGAAGCCATTGGCCTGGCGGTGGCCGGGCAGGGTCTGCACGATATCCAGATAAAGCCCTTCCGGATGCGGCTCCAGTTGCGGATCCCACTGGCGCAGCTCCGCATGAACGCAGCTCTGCGGCAGCGCCAGGAGATAGCCGGCGACGGCCTGGTCGGCGTCTCGCAGAACCACGTTGATGCTGCCTTGCGTCTTCAACCCCTCCTCATAATACCGGGCCGGCTCGACGAACTGCATCTGCGGCGGGAAAGCTTGCCGCTGAAGGTTGACAAGTTCGGCCACCAGGGCCGGATCGCAGCCGGTCGCTATTTCTGTCCTGGTCTCGTTCATCTTCTTCATCCTTTCAGGTAGTGGAGCAGTTCGGTCACGCTTTCATAGCCGAGGTCGTAGATTTTGATCCAGACCAGCATCTGCAATCCGCTGGCGGCTGTGAACAGGCAGAGCCGCCCCGTTTGCGATGCCAACCGCGGGCGGAAGAATATCAGCAGCTGGCAGGGACCGTCCCAGAGCAGCAGGCGCAGAAAGAGGAGGGCTTCCAGCAGCAGGCCGAGCCAGCGGGAGCGGCGCAGCGCCGCCGTGACCAGATTTCTCAGGCTCTGCATGAGGGTGATGTCCATCCGCAGGCGGTCGTTGCCGAAAATGAGGACGGCAGAGATGAGCATGTTCGCTCCCCAGAGGAGCAGCCAGATCCGGACCGGGGAGAGTCCGCGGAATTTCAGGAAGGAGAAAAAGGCAGCTGCGACCCCCGCCAGCAGCCATTCGGCCAGGTAGAAGGAGGGGACCAGAACCGCTAGCCACAGGCCTTGTCGCCAGGGGCTTCCCGTCAGCGTGCCGCGCTCAGGCATAGGCACCCCCCAGTCTCGCGCCGGAGGCCGTCTGCTCGCCCGTCAGGCAGCGGACTTCCTGTTCCAGCGGCTCCGGATACCAGGACCAGAAGAGGTCGCGCTCGGTCTCGACCGGAACCAGCGGGACGATCAGGGGGGGACGGCCGAAGCGGGCCGTCACTTCCGCCAGGGCCGGCTGGATGACCTCCCGGGTGAAAACCGTCTCGTGCCCCTCGGGGTGGAAGTTGTCGAACATCAGGCCGTGGCAGAGGAAGAGGGCAAACAGCCGCGGCCAGAAGAGGCTCGGCTTGCCGCCCATCCGTTTCAGCCAGTCGGTGTTGTCGGCAATCTCGACGCCGGGGAACTGTCTGGCCAGCAGCCGGTGGTGAAAGTCGAGGAACTGTTCCCCCCAGAGGGTTTCGATCCGGTTGAGCGGTTTGCCGTCCCAGTCGTAGAAATTGATGACGCGATGCGTGGTGTTGCGATCGCCGTTCTTTCGCCCCTTGCCGTGATGGAAGGTCATCTTCGCCAGGGCGACCTTGTCCGGATTCCGGGAACTGAATTTGTCGCCGCGATATTCCGGGCAGACCGGCTTCAGCCCCGTGCGCTGCGCCGCTTCGACGAATCGGCAGAACTCGAAGTTGGGGGTCGCCACCTGCCGGGCCAGTACCGCCCGCGGCTCCCCCCGCAGGAATTCCGGGACGGCCCCGAGCCAGGTCTCGACCTCCCGGCGGAGTTTCAGATCGGTCCGGCGTTTTCTGAGTTCCTCTCTGGCGTGTTCCGTGCTGCTGTACATCGGTTTCTTCCTTTCTGTCAGGGGTTATGACCGTCCGCTGCGAACGGCCGGAGAATGCCGCAAGCGAGGGGTTCGCTGCGGCGGCGGTGATCGATTTTTTTGCGAACTGTGGTTTCAGGACTATGGAAAGCTGGCTCCGCCCGGAGCGTCAGGGCAAAAGCAGCCGGATCGTTTGTTGGCGGGATATCGGATCGGCGGGGCCCTCCGGCAGGAGGAGGCATCCGGTTTTCCTCTCCCCCGCGAGGCTCATGGATGGCTGTGGCGATGGCGCCGCTGTTGCATGCTGATATTTCTGCTATTTTTATAACATAACAGCGCTTTTCGGGGTGTGTCTGAGACAGGGGGGCGGGAAAGGAGCTAGCGGATGTCGAGGGAAAACACGGAAACCGGCGACCTGAAGACCCGGCACTGCCGGCCCTGCGAAGGCGGAACGCCGCCCCTGCCGGAGGAAGTGATCGCCGCAATGCTGCAACGGCTGGAAGGCTGGGAGTCCGCCGCGGGGAAAATCAGCAGGCTCTTCAACTTCAAGAACTGGTGCCAGACCATGGCCTTCGTCAACGCCGTCGCCTGGATCGCCCACCGGGAGAACCACCATCCCGACCTGGAGGTCGGCTTCAACAGCTGCCGGGTCAGCTACACCACCCACGCCATCGGCGGCCTGTCGGAGAACGACTTCATCTGCGCGGCGAAGGTGGAAGCCCTGTTCGAGACGTAGCGGCGTCGGGAGGCGGGGACGGTTTGGTCTGTGAGGTTCAGGTGGGCGCGCCCCACCGAAAGGGAAGGAGCATGCAACGGCGAATTTTTGTGGCGCTGCTGGCTCTCGCTGTCCTGACGTTCCCCGCGTTCGTCGGGACTGCCGGGGCCAGGGAGATCACCCTGCTCAACGCCTCCTACGACCCGACCCGGGAGTTCTACCAGGACTTCAACCAGGCCTTCGTCAGATACTGGAAGGAGAAGACCGGCGACACCGCCACCGTGCGTCAGTCCCACGGCGGCTCGGGCAAGCAGGCACGGGCGGTCATCGACGGGCTGGAGGCGGATGTCGTCACCCTGGCGTTGGCCTACGACATCGACGCCATCCACCAAAGGGCCGGACTGATCCCGGCCGACTGGCAGCAGCGCCTGCCGCACAACAGTTCCCCCTATACCTCGACCATCGTCTTTCTGGTGCGCAAGGGGAATCCCCGGGGAATCCGGGACTGGGACGACCTGGTGAGGCCGGGAATAGCGGTCATCACTCCCAACCCCAAAACCTCCGGCGGCGCCCGCTGGAACTATCTGGCGGCCTGGGGCTACGCCCTGCGCCGGAGCGGCGGCAAGGAGCAGGCAGCACGGGATTTCGTCGGCCGCCTCTACAAAAACGTTCCGGTTCTCGATTCGGGTGCCCGCGGGTCGACCACGACCTTCGTCCAGCGCGGCATCGGCGATGTGCTGCTCGCCTGGGAGAACGAGGCTTTTCTGGCGGTGAACGAGCTGGGTCCGGACAGGTTCGAAATCGTCGTTCCGTCGGTGAGCATCCTGGCCGAGCCGCCGGTGACCGTGATCGACAGGTTTGCGGACAAGCACCGCACCCGGCAGGCCGCCCAGGCTTACCTGGAGTACCTGTACAGCCCGGCCGGCCAGCGACTGGCGGCGAAACACTTCTATCGTCCGGTGGTGCCGGAACACGCCGACCCGGCCGACCTCAGGCGCTTTCCGAAGATCGAGCTTTTCACCATCGAGCAGGTCTTCGGCGGCTGGCAGAAGGCGCAGAAGATCCACTTCGACGACGGCGGAATGTTCGACCAGATTTATGTGCCGAGGCGATAAAGTCCCCCTTTATCAAAGGGGGGCTCAATACCTGAACCCTGCATGTGGAAGTCGGCGGGCCGGCATTCCCGGCCCGCTGTGATCGACGGAAAGGAAAGACCCATGCGCTTCAAACAGCGCAGCATCATTCCGGGCTTCGGCCTGGCCATGGGATTTACGGTTCTCTACCTCAGCCTGATCGTTCTCATCCCGCTGTCGGGATTGCTGTTCAAGTCGGCAACCCTCTCCTGGGAGGCGTTCTGGGGGACGGTCACCTCGGCGCGGGTGCTGGCCTCCTTCCGCCTGACCTTCGGCGCCTCGCTGGCCGCCGCTTCAATCAACGCCGTCTTCGGCCTGCTGGTCGCCTGGGTCCTGGTTCGCTATCCCTTTCCCGGCAAACGGCTGGTGGATGCCCTGGTCGATCTCCCCTTCGCCCTGCCGACGGCCGTGGCCGGCATCACCCTGGCCGGTCTCTACGCCGGCAACGGCTGGATCGGCCGGCATCTTGAACCTTTGGGCGTCAAGGTCGCCTATACCCCGGTCGGGATCATGGTCGCCCTGACCTTTATCGGCCTGCCCTTCGTGGTGCGCACCGTGCAGCCGGTGCTGAAGGATCTGGAAGGTGAACTGGAGGAGGCGGCCGCCTGTCTCGGCGCCAACCGCTGGCAGATCTTCCGCCGGGTGATCTTTCCGGCCATCCTCCCGCCGCTGCTGACCGGTTTCGCCCTTGCCTATGCCCGGGCCATCGGCGAATACGGTTCGGTGATCTTCATCGCCGGCAACATGCCGATGGTCTCGGAAATAACGCCGCTGCTGATCGTCACCAAACTCGAGCAGTACGACTATGCCGGAGCAGCCGCCATCGCCACGGTGATGCTCGGCGTCTCCTTCCTGATCCTGCTCGCCATCAATATGATCCAGTGGTGGAGCCGCCGCTACGCTGAAAGGTAGGCTGATGAAAAACGCCCATCTGCAGCGTTGCCCTCATTCCTCGTCAACGACGTACCTTTCAGGTACGCCTTATTCCGAGGACTTTCGGGCGCCTTGCATCTGGACATTTTTGATCAGCCCGGGACCAGTGTCCCCCAACAGTTTAGGAAAAACGCCATGCCGACCCCGTCCTTGCTTCCGGCCAGAGGCCGCACCGAAGTCACCCGCAGCGCCCTTACCGAGCCGGCGCCGGTGCGCTGGCTGCTGACCGGCGCGGCTTTGGCCTTTCTGGCTCTGTTCCTGGTCGTCCCTCTGGCAGCCGTCTTCGTCCAGGCCCTCGATAAAGGCCTGGAGACCTACTGGGCGGCCATCACTGAGCCGGACGCCCTGGCCGCCATCCGCCTGACGCTGCTGACGGCGGCCATCAGCGTGCCGCTGAACCTCGTCTTCGGTGTCGCTGCCGCCTGGGCCATCGCCAAGTTCAAGTTTCGCGGCAAGAGCCTGCTGATTACGCTGATCGACCTGCCGTTTTCCGTTTCGCCGGTCATCTCGGGGTTGATCTACGTCCTGCTCTTCGGTCTGCAGGGATGGCTGGGGCCGTGGCTGGCAGCGCACGACATCCGGCTCATTTTTGCCGTGCCGGGCCTCGTGCTGGCCACCATTTTCGTCACCTTTCCCTTCGTTGCCCGGGAGCTGATTCCCCTGATGCAGGCGCAGGGGACCGAAGAGGAGGAAGCGGCTCTGGTGCTGGGGGCCAGCGGCTGGCAGACCTTCCTGCGGGTCACCTTGCCCAATGTCGTCTGGGGGATTCTCTACGGGGTCATCCTCTGCAACGCCCGGGCAATGGGCGAGTTCGGTGCCGTCTCTGTCGTCTCCGGCCATATCCGGGGGCTGACCAACACCATGCCGTTGCACGTCGAGATCCTCTACAACGAGTACAATTTCGCCGCTGCTTTCGCCGTGGCCTCCCTGCTGGCCCTGCTGGCCCTCTTCACTCTGCTGGCGAAGACGGTGCTGGAAAGGAAGGTTCGCCAGGAGGCGGAAGCCGCAGGCGGATAGACGGGAGGGGTGGGGGGACGGAGATCGTTGCCCTGCTTCAGCGCCATCGTTGACAAACACCCATCAGCCTTTCATGCTGGTATGAAAAGCAGGGAAGGGAAGTCCCATGCCCGGCTGATCCTGCGCACCATCGGCGCGTTTGGCGCCGAAGATGCCGAGAGGGCCAGAGATCTCCTGCGCTCCGTACCGGCTTCTGGCTGAAGTGACGATGGTGAAGGTTGCACCATTGCGAGAGAACAGGATGAACGCCTCCCCCTGATAGATGAACCAAGGAGTCAAAACCATGCATGACCTGTTACCGGATGGAGAAGACGTACGACGCGCCGTCAAATGGGTGTCCGGCAACCTGCAGGAGAATCCCGGCCAGCCGGTCGGACCGCTCGTTCAGGAAGCGATCTTCAAGTTCGATCTTTCACCCAGGGATGCCGAGTTCCTGATCGAGTTCTTCAGGCAGAGAAATGGAGAACCGGCAGTATGAAAGTCCTCGTCGACCTCTGCCTCGTCCCGATCGGCGTCGGGGTCTCCCTCTCCCCGTACATCGCGGCCTGCGAAAAGGTGCTGACCGAGGCCGGCCTGAAGACCTCGCTGCACTCCTACGGCACCAACATCGAGGGGGAGTGGGATGCCGTGTTTGCGGCGGTGAAGCGCTGTCATGAAGTGGTGCACGAGATGGGCGCGCCGCGTATCACCACGACCATCAAGCTGGGCACCCGCACGGACCGCCTCCAGACAATGGAAGAGAAGGTGAGGAGCGTGCAGGAGAAGCTCTGAGCCGACCCGCCACCGGCGCCTCGGCGCCGGATACCGTTCTGTCCACCCCCCTCATCGCCCCGTTCCTGAAGATGGTCGCCATCTGCGCGTGGCGAGTTTCGCCGATTCCCGTTCCGGAAAAACCGCCTGCCCGTCTGCTATATTTATCTATGTAAACCAGAAAGTTTTGCTCACGGGTATGGAACAGGCCGGATTGTTTCTGCAAAGGACGAGCATGGAAGCCGGGATCGAGGTCCGCAATGTCTCCAAGTGCTTCGGCTCTTTCTGTGCCCTGAGCGACGTCAGCCTGGTCGTCCCTTCCGGCAAGCTGACGGCTTTGCTGGGGCCTTCCGGCTCGGGCAAGACCACCCTGCTGCGTATCATTGCCGGCCTGGAATTCCCCGATTCGGGAACAATCCTTTTGAAAGGTGAAGACGCCACCCGGCTCCCGGCACGCAAGCGCCGGGTCGGCTTCGTGTTTCAGCACTATGCCCTGTTCCGGAATCTGCGCGTCTTCGACAATGTCGCCTTCGGGCTCAAGGTGATGCCGAGAGGCTCCCGCCCGTCCCGGCAGGAGATCCGCGACAAGGTTTTCGACCTGCTCCGCCTCGTTCAGCTCGAGGATCTGGTCGATCGCTATCCGTCCCAGCTCTCCGGGGGGCAGCGGCAGCGGATTGCCCTGGCCCGGGCGCTGGCGACCGATCCCAAGGTTCTTCTTCTGGATGAGCCGTTCGGGGCGCTGGACGCCAAGGTGCGCCAGGACCTGCGGCGCTGGCTGGTCCGCCTGCATGACGAGCTGCACATCACCAGCCTTTTTGTCACCCATGATCAGGTGGAGGCCCTGGAGGTGTCCGACCAGGTCGTGATCATGAACGAGGGAAGGATCGAACAAATCGGCACCCCGGTGGAAATCTACGACCGGCCCGCCAATCCCTTCGTCTACAATTTTCTCGGCAACGTGAATGTTTTTCATGGCGTGGTGCAGGCGGGCCTGGCCCGGATCGGCAACATCAAGGTCTGTCTGCCCGAATTCCGTAAAGCTGCCCACCGGCCGATGGTAGGTTTCGCCCGCCCGCAGGATATGACGGTAACCGATCATCGCGAGTCGGATGAAGAGATCGAAGCCAGGGTTTTGCATCTCCACATCGCCGGCCCGACGGCGCGCCTCGAACTGGAAAGTTTGAATGGTCGTGAACTGCTGGAGGCGGAACTTCCCCAGGAGCTTTTCCACCGCCTCAACCTGCAGGAAGGCGACCGGGTTTTCGTGCGCCCCAGGAAAATGCGGATTTTCGAGGCGGGGGGCAAGGGCCAAGAGCCGCCGTGACCGCCGTTGTCGGCGTCAGAACGGCCAGAACACGGGGATGAAAATTGTTGCCAGCAGCCAGAAAAGGAGGTTGAGGGGGACGCCGACCTTGAGGAAGTCGGTGTACTTGTAGCCGCCGACGTTGTAGACCATGGCGTTGGTCTGGTAGCCGATGGGCGTGGCGAAGCTGGTCGAAGCGGCGAAGGTGACTGCCATCAGCAGCGGTTTGGGGTCGATGCCGAGCTGCGTCGCCGTGGCGATGGCGACGGGCGCCAGCAGGACCGCGGTGGCGTTGTTGCTCATCATCTCGGTGAGGGTGGCGGTCAGCAGATAAAGGGCCGCCAGCACGGCGACCGGACCGAGCCCGCCGGCCAGACCGAGGGCGTGCGACGCCAGCCAGTTGGCGGCCCCCGTTTTCTCCATGGCGATGCCGAGCGGCAGAATCCCGGCGAGCAGGAAGATCACCTTCCAGTCGACCGCCTTGTAGGCCTCCTCCAGGCTGACGCAGCGGGAGAGGACCATGGCCACGCAGCCGAGAATGGCCGCCACCAGGATCGGCATGATGCCCATGGCCGCCGCACCCACCACCCCCGCAACGATAGCGAGGGCGACGGGAACCTTGCGCCGGTGCAGGGAGGGTTCCTGTACTTCCCCCAGAATGATGAAGTCGCTGTCGGCGCGCAGCGCCTCGATGTCCCGCTTGGGAGCCATGACGAGCAGGGCGTCTCCCAGCTCCATGCGTACGGCGTTGAGCTTGTCGCGCAGCAGGGCGCCGCGGCGATGGATGGCGAGCACCAGGGCGTTGTAGCGGTGGCGGAAGAAGATGTTCTTGAGAGTGCGGCCGATCAGCTGCGACTGCGGGGCAATCAGCGCCTGCACCAGCAGCATCTCCTCGTCCTGCAGCGATTCGTCCCGCAGCTTGAACTCGGCATGCAGCTCCAGTTTGGCCGACTCTTTCAGAGCCATCAGTTCCTGGATTTTGCCTCGTACCAGCAGGACACTCCCTTCCCGCAGCCGTTGCCGATAGGGGGCCCAGATCTTGCGGTCCTCGTCGAGCAGCTTCAGGATGGTGACGTCGTGCTCGGTGCCGAGGTTGCTTTCCATGACCGTCTTGCCGATCAGCGGGGAGTCGGCCATGACGCGCAGTTCGGTGATGTACTCTCCCAGCTCGAAAGCGGCGGTCAACTCCTGCGCCTGCCGCTCGGGAAGCAGCCAGCGGCCGAACAGCAGGAAGTAGAGGAAGCCGGCGGCGAACATGATCAGGCCCAAGCGGCTGAACTCGAACATGCTGAAGGCGCCGTAGCCGGCCTGCTCGGAAATGGCCGAAACCAGCAGATTGGTGGAGGTGCCGACCAGAGTGCAGACACCCCCGAACTGGGAGGCATAGGAAAGCGGGATGAGGAGCCTGGAGGCGGAGATCTGGCGCTTGGCCGCCACCGTCAGCACCAGCGGCAAAAAGACCGCCACCGCTGCGGTGTTGTTGATGAAGGCCGAGATGGTGCCGACCGTGCCCATGATCAGAACCAGCACGAGAAAATGATTTTTCCCCAGGCGGACCAGCAACCTGCCCAGGGCCGCTACCGCCCCCGTCTTCTGCAGGCCGGAACTCAGGACGAACATGGCGGCGACGGTGACGGTGGCCTGGTTGCTGAAACCGGAGATTCCCTCCTGCGGCGTGACCAGGCCGAACAGCAGCAGCGCACCGGCGACCATGAAGGCCACCAGGTCGATGGAGTACTTTTCACTGACGAAGAGGACGACAGCGCCGATGAGGATGGCGAGGGTCAGGGCAATTTCCATGGGCGGCTTTCGCGAGCGAAAGTAAAATCCTGCCTAGCGCAGCATAGGGGAACTCAGAAGCGAAATTGCTTCGCTTCAAGTTTAATTGAAGTGGGGCCGCTTACAAGGGAGCAGGGGTGTTCTTGAGGCGGGAAAGGATGCCTGCCGCGGCTGCCGCCGGGTCGGCGGCAACGAGGATGGCGGCGATGAGGGCGACCCCGTGGCTGCCGGCAGCCAGAAGCTCGGGGAGGCGCTCCTGAGTGACGCCGCCGAGGGCGAAAACGGGCAAGGTGGAGGCCCTGCAGGCCTCTTGCAGGCGGCCGAGGCCGACCGGTTCGCCGTAGGCCGCCTTCGACGGTGTGAAGAAGACTGGACCGAAGGTGACGAAGTCGGCGCCGTCCCGCTGGGCCGCCGTCACCTCTTCGGGGCGATGGGCGGAGACGCCGAGCAGCTTGTCGGGGCCGAGGATTTTCCGGACGACGGCGACCGGCAGGGAATGGCCGCCGAGGTGAACCCCGTCGGCTCCCACCGCCAAAGCGACGTCGAGACGATCGTTGATCAGCAGGCGGGCGCCGTAACGGGTGGTCAGCGTCCGCAGCTCGCGGGCCAGCGGATGGAGCTCGGCGGCGGCGAGGTCCTTCTCTCGCAACTGCACCGCCCGCACGCCCCCGGCAAGAGCGGCGGCCACGGTCTCGACGAGGCTGCGCCCGGGCGGCAGCTGCTTGCGGTCGGTGATGAGGTAGAGGTTGAAGTCGACGGTCATCACGCTCTTGCCTCTGACCTGTCCGACAAATCAGACCGGTCCGACAGGTCAGACACCAATTTCAGTTTTTTCCATAAACGCCCGGTCCCAGTCCTTCCAGACCGGCTCGTAACCCTTCGACTGGATCATCCGGGCGAATTCGGCGGGGGTGCGGTCGTCGTCGATGGTGAACTGGCGGGTGCTCTCCTCGCCGCCGGTGTAACCGCCGGGGGCGGTACAGGAGCCGGCGCTCATCTGGGTGACGCCGAGCGGCAGCAGGTTGTCGCGCAGGACGGCGCTCTCGCGGGTGGAGAGGACCAGGCCGGCATCCGGCAGCAACAGGCGCAAAGCGCAGATCACCTGGACGAAGTCGCGGTCGGAGACCGGGTGCAGCGGCTGAAAGCCGCCGTCGGCCGGCCGCATGCGCGGGAACGAGACGCTGAGGTGGCTGCGCCAGAAGTGGCGGGAGAGGTGGAGAGCGTGCAGGCCGACGAAGAATGCCTCGCTGCGGAACTGGCCGAGGCCGAGGAGCGCGCCGATGCCGATGCGGCGCAGTCCGGCTGCCCCGCCGCGCTCGGGAGCGAGCAGGCGGAAGTCGAAGTCGCGCTTGCGGCCGAAGGGGTGCATTTCGGCGTACAGGGCCCGATCGTAGGTTTCCTGGTAGAGGGTCAGGCCGTCCACTCCGGCCTCGACCATCTGCCGGTAGCCCGGCTCTTCCATCGGGTAGACCTCGATGGCGATGGCGGAGAAAAGGTGGCGGATGCGCCGCGCCGCCGCCGCCAGGAAATCGTTGTCCACCGCCCGCGGCGATTCGCCGGTGACCAGCAGGATGTGGCGGAAACCACGGTCGTGCAGCACCTGCGCCTCCCGCTCGATCTCGTCCAGGGTCAGGGTCTGCCGCGGCACCCTGTTGTGAGCGTTGAAGCCGCAGTAGCGGCAGCCGTTGGTACATTCGTTGGAGAGGTAGAGCGGAGCGTAGAGCAGGATGGTCTTGCCGAACCGCTGCACCGTCAGGCGGTGCGCCCGCTGCGCCATCGGTTCGATAAAGGCGGCCGCCGCCGGCGAGAGCAGCGCCTGAAAGTCGTCGAGACGCATCTGCGGGGCGGCGAGCGCCCGCTCCACATCCGCCGGGGTTTTCGCCTCGATCCGGGCGAGGACGTCGTGGTAATTGTATTGGCTGATGGTGTCGAGGAAAGTCATAAAGGCCTTCAATGTTTGTCGGACAGGTCTGACCTGTCCGACCCGTCAGATTCAGTCCCGCAGAAACCCCGTCAGCGGGCTTGACGCCTCGGCCTGCTGGCGCGTTTCGCCCAGGCCGGCGAGGAAGGCCTCGCGGCCGGCTTCAACCCCCTTCCTGAAGGCGGCGCCCATCGCCGCCGGGTTGCCGGCCACCGCCAGGGCGGTGTTGACCAGCACGCAATCGGCCCCCATCTCCATCGCCTCGGCAGCGTGCGAGGGGGCGCCCAGTCCCGCGTCGACCACCACCGGCACGATCGCCTGCTCGATGATGATGGCGATCTGTTCGCGGGTCTTGAGTCCCTTGTTGGTGCCGATCGGAGCGCCGAGCGGCATTACCGTGGCGGTGCCGATCTCCTGCAGGCGCTTGGCCAGCACCGGGTCGGCGTTGATGTAGGGAAGTACCGTGAACCCTTCCTTGACCAGGATTTCGGCCGCCTTGAAGGTCTCGATCGGGTCGGGCAGCAGGTAGTAAGGGTCGGGGGTGACCTCCAGCTTGACCCACGGCTCACACCCGGCGGCGCGGGCGAGCCGGGCCAGGCGCACTGCCTCCTCAGCGTCGCGGGCGCCGCTGGTATTGGGCAGCAGCAGGTACTTCTCCCGGTCGATGTGGGCAAGAAGGCTGTCGGCCGGGCTGTCGATGTCGACCCGGCGCAGGGCGACGGTGACGATCTCGCACCCCGAGGATTCCATGGCCGCGACCATCGCCGCGTTGGAGGAGAACTTGCCGGTGCCGACCAACAGGCGCGATTTGAAGCGCCGGCCGGCGATGATCAATGGATCCATAGTTGGTCCCTTTTGTGTTGTAAGGGCGGGCATCAAACCCGCCCAGGGCAGATCGAAGGACTGGCCCGACGATGAAGAATTCTAACCTCCGCCGACGAACTGGACGATCTCCAGGGTGTCGCCGTCGGTCAGTTCCTGTTCGGCGAACCTGGCGCGCGGAAGTATCTCTCGGTTCAGTTCCACAGCCACACGGGCGGCGTCGAGTTTGAGGGATTCGAGCAGGGCCGCGACGGTGGTCGGGGCGTCGAGCGCTTTCGGTTTGCCGTTGACGGTGATGGTCATCTGTTCCGTTCCAGTGTTGGCTTTTGTAGGGGTGCCCCTTGTGGGTGACCTGGGCAGCCGCGAGACCTGACCCTGTGTTCACCCCGGCTCTTCGCCGAGCAGCAGCCGCAGCACGGCGTTGGCCTGGTGATGGGCGGCGATTCCCACCCGCGGCGCCATCAACCCCTCGCCGGGGCGGGCGGCGGTTTCGCCGTCGCCGACCAGGTAGAAGTTGCGCCCCGCCCGGCGGGTCGTCACCGTGTTCGAGGGGGCGAAGCCGGCCAGGCCCGAAGCGGCGACCAGCGGCTTGCCGGGGCAGCGGCCGAGAAAGG
>DASPGW010000144.1 GCA_035620395.1 Desulfuromonadales bacterium
GAGAGCTGGTTGAGGATAAGGGCGGCGCCGGGTCGGCCGATCACCGGCGAACCGACCTCATCGTCGGAGACCACAACGGTGCAGGTGGCAGCGCCGCCGCGCTTTTCCACCCCATAGGCGGGGAAATAGGAAGCGTTTTTCCCTTCGCGAATGGCGGCATAGGCGAGCAGATTGCCGATCAGCAGGATTCCCTGGCCGCCGAAGCCGGCCATGAAGACGTCGTAAGTCATAATTTTTCCTGAAAATCCATGGTTTAGGTTTCATGTTTTAGGCTTTGAGTTAAAAAACCTAAATCCAAAAACCTGAAACTTAAAACGTTTTTTCGACGTCCTTGAACGTTCCGAGCTGGAAATAGGGGATCATCTCGCTCCCGACCCGTTCGTTGGCCTTGAGCGGATTCATCCCCCAATTGGTCGGGCAGGCCGAAAGAACCTCGACAAAGGCGAATCCCTGCGACTCCACCTGATACTGGAATGCCCGTCGGATTGCCTTGCCGGCCTGCAGGACGTTCTTCGGCGAGTTGACCGCCACCCGGGTCGAGTAGGCGGTTCCGTCAAGGACGGCCAGCAGTTCGGCCATGCGGATGGGATAACCGTCCGTCTGGACGTTGCGGCCGGAGGGTGAAGTCGAGGTCTTCTGCTGCGGCAGGGTGGTCGGAGCCATCTGGCCGCCGGTCATGCCGTACGTGGTGTTGTTGACGAAGATGACCGTCATCCCCTCGCCGCGGTTGGCGGCGTGGATGATTTCGCTGGTGCCGATGGCGGCCAGGTCGCCGTCCCCCTGGTAGGTGAAGACGATCTTGTCCGGATGCACCCGTTTGACGCCGGTCGCCACCGCCGGCGCCCGCCCATGCGGCGCCTCGACGACATCGACATCGAAGTAACCGTAGAGAAAGACGCTGCAGCCGACCGAGGCGACGCCGATGGTCCGCTCCTGCACCGCGAAATGATCCAGCGCCTCGGCCACCAGGCGGTGAATGGTGCCGTGCTGGCAACCCGGGCAGAAATGGGTCTGCACATCCTTGAGGGAAACGGGTCGATCGAAAACTTTCTGCAGGGCCGTCGTCATGGTTCAAGCCTCGTAATGCTTGCGGATCTGCGCGCAGAGCTCTTCGGGGGTCGGCAGCGAACCTGCCCCGGGCGGCCGACCATAGAAACGGACTTCGGCATCGCGGGCCACCGAGAGCCGGACATCCTCCACCATCTGGCCGGCATTGAGCTCGATGCACAGCACTTTTTTGCAGCCTTCGGTCATCTGGCGCAGGGCCGCTTCGGGAAAAGGATAGAGGGTAATCGGGCGGAAAAGACCGACGCGCAGACCGGCCTCCCGGGCCATGCGCACGGCAGTCCTGGCAATGCGGGCGGTGGAGCCGAAGGCGGTGACGATCAGCGCGGCATCCTCGACGTCGACCGCCTCGGAACGTACTTCCTGCTCCCCGAGCAGGCGATATTTCTCATGCAGACGCCAGTTGTGGGCTTCGAGCTCGCCGTCGCCCAGGTAGAGAGACTTGACGATCCGCTGGTCGCTGCGGCCCAGCTTGCCGGTTACCGCCCAGGGCTTGGCCGGCAGATCCGCCGGGGGATGGTACGGATGCGGGATCAGGGCTTCCTTCATCTGGCCGATGACCGAATCGCCGAGAAGCATGGCGGGGATGCGGTAGCGATCGGAGAGGTCGAAGGCGAGGATGGTCAGGTCATACATCTCCTGCACCGAATACGGGGCCAGGACGATGAGGCGGTAACCGCCGTGGCCGCCACCCTTGACCGCCTGGAAATAGTCGGCCTGCGAAGCGTCGATACCGCCAAGGCCGGGTCCGGAACGGGAAATATTGACGATCAGGCCGGGCAGCTCGCTCCCGGCCATGTAGCTGATCCCTTCCTGCTTGAGGGAAATCCCCGGGCTCGAAGAGGAGGTCATGGCCCGGGCGCCGCTGGCGCTCGCGCCAAGCAGCATGTTGATCGAGGCGATTTCACTCTCCGCCTGGATGAAGGTGCCGCCGACCTTCGGCAGTTCGCGGGACATGTATTCGGGGATGTCGCTCTGGGGGGTAATCGGGTAGCCGAAGTAGTAGCGGCAGCCGGCCTCGACAGCGCCCATGGCCACCGCTTCGTTTCCCTTGACAAAGAGCCGTTTTTGCAAAGCTTCCTGCCCTCCTCAGACGTTACGTCGTTTTTTCCTGCCGATAAACGGTGATGGCCACATCGGGGCACATCTGCGCGCAGAGGGCGCAGGAGGTGCAGTCCTGCTCACACCCCTCCGGCATCTCCGCCGGCAGGAACCCCTGACGGGTCAGCTTCTCGCTCAGACGCAACAGGTTGCGGGGACAGGCGATGGTGCAGAGTGCGCAACCTTTACAGCGCGCCTCATCGATAACGATCTTCGGCACTGGCAATCCTTTCGGGATTCGTTCGCAGAGTGCTTAGGCTTCCATATCGTAACAAAACGGCGCCGCTGGCGTCAAATCACCCCTCCCCCCGGATCAGGCGCCGCATCAACTGAAAACCCGGATCGACGATGATGCCGGTGGCGGCGGCTTCCTTTTCGCTGTAGGCGGCACCGCCCGCCGGGGGGAATTCGCCGCCGGAGCCGTAGAGAACGTAGGGGACCGGACCCGGCGTGTGGGTCATTTTGCGGACCGGCGTCGGATGATCGGGCAGAAGCAGGACGCGGTGATCGCCAAGAGCCGGCAAGCCGGCCTGGACGGTACCTACCACCAGTTCGTCGAAGTGTTCGATAGCCCGGATCTTGTCGTCGAGGTTGCCGGCGTGCGCCGCCTC
>DASPGW010000145.1 GCA_035620395.1 Desulfuromonadales bacterium
CGTCTCCGATGCCACCAACAACAGGGGGGAGCCCTTCGGGCTGGAGCGCCTGCAGCAGGTGCTCCAGCAGAATGGCGACGACCATCTCGAATTTCTCGAGCAGATATTCACCGCCCTTCAGCGCTTCGGCACCGACGACCCCCCGGTCGACGACTGCACCGCCATCGTTCTCGACTTTCACAGTTTCTGGCATGAATCCCGCCGAAGCGGCTGATGAAGGAAGGGGAAAAGCAGGCGCCGAGGCGAGGGAACCGGGGAGGCGGGTGGAAATTGTAAAAACGTTAACCTGATCACCGAACACGGATATCGGCTAGGACGACCCGCCCTCCGGCCCGATGATGCTGTCGAAGACGGCGCGAATCTTTTCGGTGACCTGGCGGTAGTCCTCGAGGAACACTTCGTCGGGACGCCGCGGCCGCTCGGGGTAGCCGAGCCGGCGCGCGAGCCGCAGCAGGTAGGCGCGATCCGCCGACAGCTCGCTGATTGACTGGTCGTGCACCAGGCGCAGCTTGTTTTCCAGACGCCGCAGGAATTTATATCCTCCCTCCAACGCCGCAAAATCGGCTTCGCTGATCAGGCCCTCGCCGCGCAATGCCTGCAGGGTTTTCAGTGTATTGACTTCGCGCAGCGCCGGCCGCTCGCCGCCGTAGCGCAGCTGAAGGTATTGGGCCAGAAACTCCACATCGACCATGCCGCCGCGCCCGGTCTTGATGTTGAGGTGGCTGGCTCCCTCCCTGGCAATTTCACTCTCCATCCTCCCGCGCAGACGGTAAATCTCTTCCCTGAGCCCCTCCGGCAGCGGCCGCTCGTAGACAATCCAGCGATTGAGCGCCTCGATGCGCCCGGCAAAGGCCGGCGGTCCCGTCACCACCCGGGCCTTGGTGAGAGCCTGCCGTTCCCAGAGGCGGGCGGAGGACTCGTGATAGCGCTGGTAGGCGGGCAGACTGGTGACCAGCGGGCCCTGGTTGCCCGAGGGACGCAGGCGGGTGTCGATCTGGTAGACATACCCCTCGCGGGTCATCAGGGTCAGCACCGAAATGATCCGCTGCGCCAGGCGGGAAAAATATTCCTGGTTCGACTGCTGCCGGAAACGTCCCGGGTCGGCGCCCGCCACCGGTCGGGTCTCCCCTTCCCCTTCGTAGATGAAGATGATGTCGAGGTCGGAGTGGTAGTTGAGCTCCATCCCTCCCAGTTTGCCCATGCCGAGGATGGCAAAGACGGCCTCGTGCTCGGCGCCCGATTCGTCCCGGCAGAAGGGGAGCCCGAAGCGCGGCAGAAGCTCCTCGCGGGAGATCTCCACCGCCTGCTGCAGGCAGACCTCGGCCAGACAGGAGAGCTGAAGGGTCCCCTCCCCCTGCGGCGTGTGCCCATGGATATCGCCCATGGCGATCCGCAGGAACTCCTCCTTGCGGAAGCGGCGCAGCACCTCGAGTTTTTCCTCGTAGTTGTCGGCGTTCTTCAGTAATTCAGCCAGGTCATGCGCCATCGCCTCGCGGCTTTTGAAGGAGACCGCGTAGGAGCGGGAAACCAGGGAGTCGAGGATCTCGGGATGCTGGATGAAGATGCGGGAGAGGAACTGGCTGGTGCCGAAGAGGGAGACCAGCATTTTGATGATCTCGCGATTCTCCGCCAGCAGGGCGAAGAAAGTGGCCCGGGCACGCAGCGCCGAGAGGAAGCGTTCCAGGTTGAGCAGGGCCATGTCCGGCTCGGGCGAGTCGATGACTTCCTGCAGCAGCAGGGGGGCGATGCGCTCCAGCAGCCGGCGCGCCCGCTGGGTGAGATGGGCGTGCGGCGGACCGTCGCGCAGCGCCAGCAGGGTTTCGTAGGCGCCGTCCGGATTCCTGAACCCCTTCTCCTCCAGCAGGTCCTTGACCAGATCGGAATCGGAGTTGCGGTCGAAAAGGAAGACCACCTCCGGCCGCACCTCTTCGCGGATTTCCGTTTCGCTGGTATAGAAAAGGTCGCGGTAGATGTTCTCCACCCCGCGCCGGTGCTGCTCGAGGGCATCGCGGAAAGTGGCAGCATCGGCAAAACCGCTGCGCCGGGCGAGCGCCAGCAGTTCCGCTTCCCGCACCGGCAGATTGTGGGTCTGCCGCTCCTGCTCCACCTGGATGCGGTGCTCGACGGTGCGCAGGAAGATGTACGCCTCGCGCAGGGTGCGGTGCTCCGCCGCCTTGATCAATCCTTCCCGCTGCAGCAGATCGAGGGCCTTGAGGGAGTTCTTCTCGCGCAGGGCCGGGTTCTTGCCGGCATAGATGAGCTGCAGCGCCTGGATGAAGAATTCGATCTCCCGGATGCCGCCCCGGCCGAGCTTCAGGTTGAGCTCTCCCTCCTTCTCCCGGGTGAGGCTGCGGTCGATCTTCTGCTTCATCAACTTGATGTCCTCGACCATGCCGTAGTCGAGGTAGCGGCGGAAGACGAAGGGCTCGAGGTTCTTCAGCAGTTGTTCCCCAAGGGGGATGGAGCCGGCCACCGGCCGGGCCTTGATCATCGCCGCCCGCTCCCAGCTCTGTCCCCAGCTCTCGTAGTAGACCTCGGCGCTGCGCAGCGAGTTGGCCATCTCGCCGCTGTTCCCCTCGGGGCGCAGGCGCAGGTCGACGCGGAAGACGAAGCCGTCCTCCGTCGCCTGGCCGACGGCCCGGGTGATCAGTTCGCCCAGCTTGCAGAAGTACTGGTGCAGATGGAGGCGGTTCTTCGTCTCGCCGAGGGGACCGGCAACGCCGGCGGTGGTCCCCTTTTCCGAAGAGTAGAAGTAGATGAGATCGATATCGGAAGAGAAGTTGAGTTCGCGGCCGCCGAACTTGCCCATGCCGAAGATGGTGAAACCGGCTTCGGCAGCGGGTTCCCCCGCCGGCGAGTCGAGAAGGGGTGCCCCGTACTCGGCCCGCAGCAGGCGATCGCAGACCTCCCAGGCGCGCTGCAGGGAAGCGGCGGCCAGTGCCGAGAGTTCGCCGGTGACGTCTTCCAGTCCTGCCAGCCCCCCCAGGTCGCGACTGCCGATGCGCAGGATCTCCCGGCACTTGTAGAGGCGCAGTCCCTTCTGCAGTTCGGCGAGGGTTGCCTCCAGGGGAATTCGCTGCCGCAGCTCTGCCAGCATGACCGGCTCGTCCTTGGCGCGGCGAATCTCGCCCGCCGCGAAGAGGTCACGGAGATAGTCGGCCTTGCGGCAGAGGATGCCGGTCAGGAAGGGAGAGGCGCCGAGGACCGTGAGCAATTGCTGCCGCTCGCGCTCAGAGCCGAGAACGGTAAGCAGTTCGTCCCGCGCAGCAGTGTTGGTCAACTGTTCGAGGCTGTTGAGGGCGAGGTCGGGATCGGCGGCCTTCAGGGCCGTCAAGGCGACGGCGGCGAGCAGGGCGCAGTCCGGCACGACGGCGTGCAGCAGCCTGAGGTTGGCGGCACTCCGGCGCGGGTCGGCGAAGCCGAGCTCCGCCACCAGCGGCTGCAGGGCCGCCTCGGTGCCGGCCGCGCAGGCCATGGCGAGCTGTCGCGCGAGAATCGTCGGATCCATATCAGCCACCAATCGGACGGAGGGGAAAGGCCTCCCCCAGGGCTACTTCCCTTCGACCAGAGCCCTCAGCCCCCGCTGGTAATCCCCTTTCACCACGCCGCGCTCGGTGATGATGGCGGTGATGTAACGCGCCGGGGTGACGTCGAAGGCAGGGTTGCGCACGGCGACACCGGCCGGGGCGAGCTGCCGTTCGCCGCTATGGGTGACTTCACGGGCGGCGCGCTCCTCGATGGGGATACGGCTGCCGTCGGGGATGGCGAGATCAACGGTGGAGATGGGCGCGGCGACGTAGAAAGGGATGCCGTGCTCCTTGGCCAGGATCGCCACGGTGTAGGTGCCGATCTTGTTGGCCGTATCGCCGTTGGCGGCGATGCGGTCGGCGCCGACGATGACGCAGTCGATCTCTCCCTTGCTCATCAGGTGGCCGGCCATGTTGTCGCAGATCAGGGTGACCGGAATGGCATCCCGCATCAGCTCCCAGGCGGTCAGCCGCGCCCCCTGCAGCCAGGGTCGGGTCTCGTCGGCGAAGACGGCCACCTTCTTCCCCGCCTCGACCGCCGCCCGGATGACGCCGAGTGCCGTGCCGTAACCGCCGGTGGCCAGCGCCCCGGCATTGCAGTGGGTGAGAATGCGGCCGCCGTCGGGAATGAGATGCTCGCCGTTTTTCCCCATGGTGCGGTTGAGCCGGTCGTCCTCCTCGGCAATGATCTGCGCCTCTTCGAGCAGCCTGGCCTTAAGATCGGCCCCGGCCAGTTGAGCATGAGCCCGAGCGCACGCCTTCATCCGCTCCAGCGCCCAGAAGAGGTTGACCGCCGTCGGCCGGGTAGCGGCCAGCACCGCGCAGACCTCTTCGAACTCGGCCATGAACTCCTCGAAACTCGCCGCGACGATGTCCCGCGCACCGAAGGCCGCGCCGAAGGCCGCAGCGACGCCGATAGCCGGCGCCCCGCGCACCACCATCGTCTGGATCGCTTCAGCCACGGCGCGGTAGTCCGTATATTCCAGCCAGACCTCCTCGGCCGGGAGAAGGCGCTGATCGATCATTTTCAGGATACCGTTTTCGAACAGGATGGGTTTTATGGACATGGTCGTTTCCTCGCGTAGGGGCGGACTGCGTCCGCCCTGGGCGCATGCAATGCGCCCCTACAAAAACAATTATCCCTGCAATTTCTTCTTCAACAACTCATTCACCGCCGCCGGATTCGCCTTGCCTTTCGAGGCCTTCATCACCTGGCCGACGAAGAAGCCGAAGACCTTTTCCTTGCCGGCGCGGTATTCCTCCACCTGGCCCATATTGGCGGCGATGATCTCGTCGATGATGCTCTCGATGGCGCCGCTATCGGTCACCTGCCGCAGGCCCTGTTCCTCGATGACGGCATCGGCTGCCTTGCCGCTCTTCCACATCGCGTCGAAAACGGTCTTGGCGATCTTGCCGGATATGGTGCCGTCATCGATGCGCGCCAGCATCCCGGCCAGCATGACCGGGGTCACCGGGCTCCCGGCGATGGGAAGGCCCGATTCGTTGAGCGCCCGGGTCACTTCCCCCATCACCCAGTTGGAGCAGGTCTTGCCGTTGCCGTGCAGGCGGACGCATTCGTCGTAGTAGTCTGCCATCGCCCGCTCGGCAGTCAGCACCTCGGCATCGTAGCGGGGAATGCCGTATTCGCGGACGAAGCGCTCGAGCCTGGCGGCGGGCAGTTCGGGGAGTTCCTGTCGCACCTTTTCGACCCATTCCGGGGAGACGACCAGGGGAACGAGATCGGGATCGGGGAAGTAGCGGTAATCGTGCGCCTCCTCCTTGCCGCGCATGGAGCGGGTGGTGCCGCTGACGCTGTCGAAGAGGCGCGTCTCCTGGATCACCCGCCCGCCTTCGTCGAGGATCTCGGCCTGGCGCTCCACCTCGTACTCGATCGCCTGCTTGATGAAGCGAAAGGAGTTGATGTTCTTCAGCTCGGCGCGGGTTCCGAACGCCTTCTGCCCCCAGGGGCGGATGGAGACGTTGGCGTCGCAGCGGAAGGAGCCTTCTTCCAGGTTGCCGTCGCATACGCCGAGGTAGACGACGATCTGGTGCAGCTTCTTCAGGTAGGCAATCGCCTCATCGGCGCTGCGCATGTCCGGCTCGGAGACGATCTCCAGCAGCGGCGTACAGGCGCGGTTCAGATCGACAAAGGAGGCACCGGCGCTGTCTGGCGTCTCGCCGTGCAGCAGCTTGCCGGCGTCCTCCTCCATATGGATGCGGGTAATGCCGACTGTCTTCGCGCCGCCCTCTTCCGTTTCGATATCCAGATGGCCGTGCTCGCAGATGGGGAGCTCGAACTGGGAAATCTGGTATCCCTTCGGCAGATCCGGGTAGAAGTAGTTCTTGCGGGCGAAGACCGAACGCGGTGCGATGCTGCAGCCGGTCGCCAGACCGGTCTTGATGGCGAACTCCACGACCTTGCGGTTGAGTACCGGCAGCGCCCCCGGCAGCCCCAGGCAGACCGGGCAGGTCTGGCTGTTGGGCGCGCTGCCGAAGGCGGTCGAGCAGCCGCAGAAGATCTTGGTGGCGGTGGTCAGCTGGACGTGAACCTCCAGGCCGATGACGGTTTCGTATTTGGATTTCATCGCATGATCCTGATGTTGGTAGCTACCGTTTTGGCTGGTCCCATGGGTCCTATGGGTCCTATACGTCCTATGGGACTTATGGGACACATAGGACCTCTAGATCGGCGCTACGCGCCGATGCCACGCCGTCGCCTGCTCGAAAGCCCAGCCCGCCCGCAGAAGATCCGCCTCGCCGAAGGGCTTGCCGATCAACTGCAGGCCGATGGGGAGGCCTGCCGCCGAGAAGCCGCAGGGGACGCTCATGCCGCAGGTTCCGGCCAGGTTGACCGGGATGGTGAAGATGTCCGAGAGGTACATCTGCAGCGGATCGCCCGCCTTCTCGCCAAGGCGGAAGGCCGGGGTCGGCGCCACCGGGGTGAGCAGAACGTCGACTCGGGTGAACGCCTCGAGGAAATCCTGGCGGATCAGGGTGCGCACCTTCTGCGCCTTGAGGTAGTAGGCGTCGTAGTAGCCGGAGGAGAGGGCATAGGTGCCAAGCATGATGCGCCGCTTGACCTCGGCGCCGAAGCCGGCCTCCCGGCTCTTCATGTACATGTCGATCAATCCCCTGCCCTCCTCGACGCGCAGGCCGAAGCGTACCCCGTCATAGCGGGCGAGGTTGCTCGAGGCTTCGGCTGTGGCGATCAGGTAGTAGCAGGCGACTGCGTAGTCGGTATGGGGCAGGCCGACCTCGACGGTCTCGGCGCCCAGCTGCCGGAAGGTGGCGATGGCCGCCTCCACGGCGGCCTTCACCTCGGGGTCGAGCCCCTCGATGAAGTACTCCCGCGGCAGGCCGATGCGCAACCCTTTCACCCCCTGCCGCAAAGTCGCCAAGTAATCGGGAACCGGCGTGTCGACCGAGGTCGAATCCAGGGGATCGTACCCGGCCACCGCCTGCAGCAGGATGGCGCAGTCCTCGACGTCGCGGGCCAGGGGGCCCACCTGGTCGAGAGAGGAAGCGTAGGCGATGACACCGTATCGGGAAACCCGGCCGTAGGTCGGCTTCAGCCCGACCACCCCGCAGTGGGCGGCCGGCTGGCGGATCGAACCGCCGGTGTCGGTACCGAGGGTCCCCGCCGCCTGCCGGGCCGCTACGGCCGCAGCGCTCCCCCCCGAGGAGCCGCCGGGAACCGTCTCCGGATTCCAGGGATTTTTGACCGGCCCGAAGGCGGAGTTCTCGTTGGAGCTGCCCATGGCGAACTCGTCCATGTTGAGCTTGCCGAGGAGCACCGCCCCGCGCTCCCTGAGACGGCTGACGGTGGTGCCGTCGTAGGGAGGAACGAAGTCTTCCAGAATCCTCGAGGCGCAGGTGGTGCGCACCCCTTCGGTGCAGAAGATGTCCTTGAGCGCCAGGGGGATACCGGTCAGCAGGTCGGCCCTGCCATCGGCAATCCGGCGGTCCGCCGCCTCGGCTGCCGTCAGGGCCGCCTCGGGGCAGATCGTGATGAAGGCATTCAGCTTGTCGTCGGTGGCGGCGATCCGCGCGAGGTAGGCCCGGGTCAGATCAACCGCGGTCAATTCGCCGGCGACGAGCCTGGCATGCAGTTCGTGAATCGTCAGTTCGGTCAGTTCCATGTCAACTTCCGGCTAAGGGCTAAAGGCTAAAGGCAAAAGGGGAAAGGCCTTTCGCCGGATTTATTCGATGACCCGCGGCACCTTGAAGCAGCCGCTGCCGGCGGCCGGGGCGTTCTGCAGCGCCCTCTCCACGCCGATGGACGGCTTGACCGCATCCGCACGGAAAGCGTTCTCCATCGGCACGGCGTGGGCGGTCGGGACGATGCCGTCGGTATTCAGGGCGTTGAGCTTTTCCACATAGCCCAGAATGGCATCCATCTGGCCGGTCAGGGCGTCCAGCTCCTCGTCGTCGAGAGCCAGACGGGCGAGCCGGGCCACCTGTTCAACCTGGGGCCGGTTTATTTTCATAAGGGGGACCTCCATTTTTTCTGCAGTTCGGCAGGTGGGCAAATTACCACGGGAATTTTGTCTTTTCAAGCTTTTCGGGAACGCCTCGCGCCTTCTGCCCGATGTCCCTCTTTCGCCGATTGCCTTACCCTTGCCTTTCCGGGGGGAGCTGTTAGAATTCTCTCCGTGGGAAATGCTAACTCAAACAGTGGGAAAAGGAGAATATCATGAAAAGAACACTTGTCATTTGCCTCGCTGTCGCCCTGACCGCTGCGGGCTGCGCCCAGCCGATGACCAAAACGCAGAAGGGCGCCGCCATCGGTACGGGCATCGGCGCGGCGGCCGGCGCCGGCCTCGGCCAGGCCATCGGCGGCGACACCAAGGGGACGCTGCTCGGTGCCGGCATCGGCGCGGTGGTCGGCGGCCTGGCCGGCGGCTCGATCGGCCGCTACATGGACAACCAGGAAGCGTCGATG
>DASPGW010000146.1 GCA_035620395.1 Desulfuromonadales bacterium
AAGCAGCGGCCTCGCCTTCGAGGAGAACTTCGATGTCCTCGTCGGCATTTTCGAGGCGGGTGCCCTGGTGGCGGTGGCGGCGCGGCAGGAGAACATCCTGAAAATGTTCGCCATCGCCCCGTCCCACCGTGGCGGCCCGGCGCTCGGGGAGCTGGCGACGGAGTTGATCCGCGGCGGCTCGGCGGCCGGCTGCGAGACCTTCTTCGTCTTCACTGCCCCGGCGAACGCCCTCGCCTTCCAGGCGCTCAACTTCGCGCCGCTGGTGCACCATCCGCAGGCCGTGCTGCTGGAATACGGCGGCGGCCTCCCCCGTTATCTGGCGGCCCACCGGCACCTGGTGCGCCCGGGGCGCAACGGGGCAGTGGTCGTCAACTGCAACCCCTTCACCCGCGGCCATCGCTACCTGATCGAACAGGCCGCCGGCCAGGTCGACCATCTCTACGTCTTCGTGGTGCGGGAGGACCGCTCGGCCTTCCCCTTCGCCGTGCGCCTGCGACTGGTCGAAGAGGGAGTGCGGGACCTGACCAATGTCAGCGTCCTCGACAGCTCCCACTACGCGGTGAGCGCCGTCACCTTCCCCGCCTACTTCCTCAAGGACCCAGACGCGGCGGCGACGGTGCAGATGGAGATCGACCTGATGCTCTTCGGCCGGCATATCGCCCCCTTCTTCCACATCGACCGCCGCTTCATCGGCACCGAACCGTACTGCCGCACCACCCGGCGCTACGGCGAGACGATGCGACGGCTGCTGCCCGACTACGGGATCGAGACGGTGCAGCATGAGCGGCTGCAGACCGGGGCGGAGGCGGTCAGCGCCTGGCGGGTACGTGAAGCGCTGCGCCGGGAAGCCTACGAGGAGTTGCGCCGGCTGGTGCCGAGGAGCACTTTCGACTTTCTCCTCTCGGATGCCGCCCGGGAAATTCGCGAGAAACTTCGTACCTACAGCAGGAGGCACTGATGGAAATCCGCAGAAAGGTCCAGGCCGGCACCATGCAGTCGAGCGATCTGATGGTCTTCGTCGAGCCGGCCGAGGCGCTCACCATCGAGATCGAGTCGACGGTCAAGCGCCAGTTCGAGCACCTCATCCGCGCCCGCATCGAGGCCGTCCTCGCCCGCTTCGGAGTGACCGCCGGCAGCATCCGCGTCACCGACCGCGGCGCCCTCGACTACGCCATCGAGGCGCGTATGGAAGCGGCACTGAAACGGGCTGGAGAGACAAACCTTTGAAGACGGAGGACGGAAGACGGAGGACGGAAAAAGGCTCTTGCTGTCCTCTGTCCTCAGTCCTCCGTCCTCGATCCTGAGAGGATTCTATGAACGGACTCTGGTACAAGGAATACGAGCAGGGGCGGCGCTTCATCATCAAGGTCAGCCCCGGTGAGCGCGTCATCACGCAACTGCTCAAATTCGCCGGCGAGACCGGCGTCAAGAACGCGGTCATCGTCTCCGCCGTCGGTTCGATGCAGAACGTCCGCTTTCGCGGCATCAAGGCCGGCGCCCGACTCCCCATCACCCCGCCGCGCATGCAGCTCCACGAGGTGGAGGGGCCGCTGGAGCTCATCGGCCTGGAAGGCAATCTCTTCCCCGACGAAAGCGGCGCCGTCGACTGCCATCTGCACATCATGCTCGGCAAGTCGTCCGGCGAGTTGATCGGCGGCCACCTCTTCGACGCCGAAGTCTTCGCCAGTTGCGAGATTCTGCTGACCGAGGTGCTGGTCGAGGGGATCGAACGCCACACCTCGAAGTCCGGGGGCGTGCCGACCATCTTCATCAGCAAGGAGGGTGCGCCATGACCGAATTCCGCCTGCGCCGGACGCTGCTCTACGTGCCGGGGAACATGCCGTCGATGCTGCAGAACATCCCGATGTTCGACTGCGACGGGGTGATCATCGACCTCGAGGACGCCGTCCCCTACAGCGAGAAGGACGCCGCCCGCATTCTCGTGCGGCGCTTCCTCGAAGGCTACACCGACCGCAACAAGGAAGTGATCGTGCGCATCAACCCCCTCGACAGCAAGTGGGGGATTCTCGACCTGAAAGAAGTGCTGCGCGCCCTGCCCGACGGCATCCGCCTGCCCAAGGCAGACTCCCCGGAGATCGTCGAGCGCCTCGACACCCTGCTCACCGAGTTCGAGGAGGAGCTGGGGGTGGAGATCGGCCGCTTCAAGATCCTGCCGTCCATCGAGAGCGCCGCCGGGGTGATCAACTCCATCCGCATCGCCCGCTGCTCGAAGCGCATCATCGCGCTGGCCTTCGGCGCCGAGGACTACACCGCCAGCCTGGAGATCGAGCGGACCAAGACCGGCGAGGAGCTCTTCCACGCCCGTACCCGCGTCATCTGGGCGGCCAAGGCGGCCGGCATCCAGGCGATCGACAGCATCTTCGCCGACGTCTCCGACATGGAGGGGCTGCGCCGCGAAACCCGGCTGATCAAGACCCTCGGCTTCAACGGCAAGTCGCTGGTCAACCCGCGCCAGATCGAACTGGTCCACGAGGTCTTCGCCCCCAAGCAGGAAGAGGTCGACTACGCCCTGCAGGTGGTCGACGCCATCCAGCGCGCCCGGACCATGGGGACGGGCGTCATCTCCCTGGGCGGCAAGATGGTCGACGCGCCGGTGGTCAAGCGGGCGGTGCGCGTCCTGAAGACGGCCAAGGCGCACGGCCTGATCGACATCGAACTCGACGAGGAGGCGATCTATGGTGAAAAATAGTCTGGGCCGGCTGATCCCCGAAACCTTCCACGGCCGCCCCCTCACCCCCTACGCCGACCCCTTCTCGCTGCGCCCGACGGGCAACGTCGCCCCCCGTCCCCTGCGCCGCGTCAACCCGGGAGCGGGCAAGCTGCTCCCCGGCCTGCGCGAAGCGATCGAGGCCGCCGGGCTGCGCGACGGCATGACCATCGCCACCCACCACCACCTGCGCAACGGCGACCTGCTGCTCGGCCTCGTCGTGCGCGAGCTCGACGGCCTGGGGCTGCGCGACATCCGCATCGCCTCGAGCTCGGTCCACCCGGTGCACGCCGAGATCATCCCCTACATTCAAAAGGGGGTCATCAGCGCCATCGAGTGCGGCGTCAACGGCCCCATCGGCGAGATGGTCTCGAAAGGGGAGCTCTCCTGCCCGGTCGTCGTGCGCACCCACGGCGGCCGCGCCCGCGCCATCATCAGCGGCCAGGTGCCGGTCGACGTCGCCTTCATCGCCGCCCCGACCTGCGACGAGTACGGCAACATGAACGGCTTCTACGGCCCCTCGGCCTGCGGCAGCCTCGGCTATGCGCACACCGACGCCGAGCACGCCCGCTGCGTCGTCGCCGTCACCGACAACCTCGTTCCCTACCCGGCCTCCCCGATCTCCATCCCGCAGACCCTGGTCGACTACGTGGTGCCGGTAGCGACCCTCGGCGACCCGAAGAAGATCGTCTCCACCACCACCCGCATCACCACCGACCCGGTCGGCCTGCTCATCGCCAAGTACGCCGCCCAGGTCATCGAGGCTTCGGGACTGCTGCGCGACGGCTTCTCCTTCCAGACCGGCAGCGGCGGCATCTCCCTGGCGGTGGCCGACCACGTGCGGCGGATGATGCGCGAGCAGCAGATCAAGGGGAGCTTCGGCTGCGGCGGCATCACCGGCTACTTTGTCGACATGCTCGAGGAGGGTCTGTTCCAGGGACTCTTCGACGTGCAGTGCTTCGACCTGAAGGCGGTCGAGTCGATGGGGCGCAACCGCAGCCACATGGAGATCAGCGCCGACATGTACGCCAACCCCTTCAACGCCGGCGCGGTGGTCAACCGGCTCGACTGCGTCATCCTCGGCGCCACCGAGGTCGACGTCGATTTCAACGTCAACGTCAACACCGAGAGCAACGGCTACCTGCTGCACAACACCGGCGGCCACTCCGACACGGCGGCCGGGGCGAAGCTCGCGATCATCGTCGCCCCCTCCATCCGCGGCCGGCTCCCCATCGTCAAGGACGCCGTCACCACCGTCACCACGCCCGGCGAAACCGTCGACGTGGTCGTCACCGAGCGGGGCATCGCCGTCAACGACAAGCACGTCGACCTCAAGAACGAATTGCGGCGCCGCAAGGTGCCGGTCAAGGACATCCGAGAGCTGCAGCAGGAGATCTACCAGATCACCGGCCGGCCCCGCCCTCTGGAGTTTGCGGACGAGGTGGTGGCCCTGATCGAATACCGCGACGGATCGATCATCGATGTCATACGCAAAGTTGAAGAGTGAGCTGCTGGCCGCCCGCGACCGCCGCCACGCCGCCCTGCTGCAGGCCCTCGGCCACGGCGGGCGGGCCACCCTGTTTCTCTCCCTCGCCCTTCCCGGCGCCGACAAGACGCCGGCCGGCGCCCTCCATCTCTTCGCCTGGGCCAGGCAGGAAGCGGCGGCGGCCTGCGGGAGCCTGGCGGGACTGCGCGAGGGATTCGACCGGCTCGGCCCCTTCGCCATCCTCGGCAGCGCCATGGAACCTGCGCCGCTGAAGCAGATCTGCGTCGGGCTGGAGGCCATCGCCCCCTTCGCCCGGCTGATCGACGCCGATGTCTACGACCCGCAAGGGGTCGCCGCCGACCGGGCGGCCCTGGGGCTCCCACCCCGTTCCTGCCTGGTCTGCGAGGCGCCGGCCAGGGAATGCATCCGCCTCGGGCGTCACGACGGCGCCGAACTTTCCCGGAGGGTTCATGAACTGCTCGCCCCTTTCACAGACTGAACGGCTGGCTGTATCCCTCATCCAGGGCCTGCGGGCCGAGCTTTTCCTCACCCCCAAGCCGGGACTGGTCGACCTGATCGACAGCGGCTCCCACCCCGACCTCTCCCTGGCGAAAATGTCCGCCTCCATCGATCTGGTCGCCAATTATTTCGCCCACCTGCTCGTTGCACTGAACGCCGGCGCCACCCTTGCCGAACTGGTCGCCGCCGGCCGCCGGGCCGAGGAGCGGATGCTCGCCACCCTCGGCACCAACACCCACAAGGGCGCCATCTTCCTCGGCGGCCTGCTGCTCGTCGCCCGCTTCCGGGCCACGGCCGCCGAGCAGCCGCTGCAGCCCACCGTTGCCGCGGTCGCCCGCGAAGTCCTGGCCTTCTCCCCTCCGGCGGCCACCAACGGCCAGGCAGCGCGCGCCGCCTACCGGACCGGCGGCATCGTCGCCGAGGCCCGGGCCGGCCTCCCCTGCCTCTTCGGCGTGGCCCTTCCCGCCTACCGGCAGGCCCTGCGTGCAGGGGGAGGCGCGCAACACGCCGCCTTCTTCATGCTGAGCCGCTTGATGCAGACCGTCGAGGACACCACCGCCCTGCACCGCTGCGGGCGCGCCGGACTGGCGCAGCTGCAGCGGGACGGCCGCCTGCTGGAAGCGATGCTGACCGAAGGCTTCGACCCGGTGCCCCTGCTGACCAAGCTGAACCTCGAATACCGGGCGCTGAACCTGACCATGGGGGGCGTCGCCGACCTGCTCGGGGTCGCCTTCGGCTGTCTGGCCTATGAGGGGTATGCAGTGGGGGACTGG
>DASPGW010000147.1 GCA_035620395.1 Desulfuromonadales bacterium
GAGATCGGGACAGACGATGAGATCGCTGCGATGGATTGCATCGACAAAGAGCTTCGGCGGCCGTTTCCGGATGACTGCGCCGCCAAGCGCCATTACAAGCGGGCTCTGTGTGCAGGCGCTGTTTCCCGTCAGGCTGTTGCCGGGACCGTCGAGCGCTGCCTTGCGGACGAGGATTTCATGGGCGAAACAGTCCGCAACGGGGGTGTCGGGAACTGAAAGAATACGAACCCTTTCCCCATGGCGAGGCCGAAGCCTAGGCCGTCTTTGCGCCCCTGCTCAATGATCCCTTCTCCCGCCACCAACAGTTTCCCGACAAGCCCACCCCGGTTCTCCCGCTGATCTGCACGGCCGCATCCCTCCGTAGTCCGGATCAGGTTTTTATCCGCTTCGGCATGCAGAGATTGCGTCCTCGATTGGTCCGGCCGCCGCAGTTGGCACAGACGTATTTCGGGTTTTTCAGCAGTGGGTCCAACTCGGGTTTGGGCAGGCGGGCCTTCAGTTCGCACAGGTGCAGATGGTGTTCCTCGGGGTGGGTGCAGGACCGTTCATTGGCCATGGCGATCGCTCTGAACGAACATGAAAGGATGGACTTGTCGCCTGAACTTTACCGCCTTTCCGCGTCAAGGCAACTTACGCCGAAGTCTGCAGCAGCCCAGTGCCCGATAGTGGCTTATACCGCTGGCTCGGCGAGCAGGAGGCGGTTCTTCGGCGTGATGCCGGCGGGGATCTGCTGGGTGAAGACCCGGTAGCCCCGGCTGCGGAGGCCGGCGGCGCGGGTGATGTCTTGGGCGAGGGGGCCGTCGAGCCACCCTTCCAGGCCGCCGAGATCGGCGCTGTCGAGCTCGTGGCAGCAAGGCAGGACCGCCACACGCGCGCGGGCGGCGACGGCCCGCTCCAGAACCAGGTCGGTCAGGCCGCCGCAGGCGTGCACCGACACGACCAGATCCGATGGCTGCAGCGCCAGTCGCTCCAGGTCGTCCTCGATGAACCTGACCCGCCCCGCCAGCCGCGGCCAACTCTTCACCAGCGACTCCTGCAGCTTGCCGGCGCTCGCCGGCAGGCTGCGGTCGACCGCCAGCGCCTCGGGAGAGCTGTCATCGAGCAGCAGGAGAATCTGCGCCAGCAGGCCGTGCCCGCAGGCAAGATCGACCACCCGGCCGCCCCGGAAACGGCGGCGGACCCGGCGGGCGACCTCCCAGGCCTCGTAAAGCTCCTTGCGCGGCAGGCAGCCGGCCCGGCAGACTGCCCGGGCGATGCGGTCGAAGAGGGTATCGCCGGCGAACCGGGGGAGGAGCTTTTCGGTCAAGCGGTTGCGGGATGAGCGGTCCATGCAAAATTCTCCCTTCGCCACCGAGAATACGAAGGAGACGCATGCAAGACAAGGAGAATTGTCGCCCTCAGCTCAGGCACTGGAAGAGCCCCGTGCACCACAGGCAGCTGCCGCAGGGTTCGTTCTTGATGTGGCAGTCCTGCTCGAAGTGATTGGTCTGCACGTAGTCGCAGGGGGCGACGGAGCAGTCGGTGCAGGGGGAGTGGTCGTAGTCGAGCACCCCCTTGCGGAAGCTCCGGAAAGCGGGATCGTTCCAGATTTCCAGGATTCCTCGCCGGCTCAGATTGCCGAAGGCTCGCGGTTTTACCGGCTGCGCCCAGCCCCCGGCGAAACAGCTGTAGCGGTGCCAGAGGAAATAGCAGGGATGCACATCGCCGTCCCAGGAGACGAAGGCCCCGCCCGCCTCGACAAATTCGCAACGCCGCTCCTGGCGCGGTGCCTCAGCGGGCAGGCGCAGGTCGAGCCCGGTCTCCGCGGCCACCTCCCGCGCCTCGGCCAGGACCGCCGCCACCTCCCCGCGGCGGGCGGTATCGGCGGCGAACAGCTTGCGCAGGTCGAGGGAGATGCCGCGGGCATCGGCGGCGGCTTTCATCGCCCCGACGAAGGAGACGATCCGCTGTTCCTCGGCGTTGCGGGAGAAGCGCCACAGGACCTTGAAATAGCTTTCCAGGTCGATTCCTTCGCGGCCGGCGCGCTCCCGCCATTCGGCAAAGAGATCGAGGGCGGCGTCGCTGCAGGGCTCGAAGGCGGACTGGGCGGCATGGGCGGCATCGTAGGGGAGCATGTGGCTGACGATGGCAAAGGACGCTCCGCGCAGGGCCGCCCAGCGCAGGGCCGCCGGCAGCTCCCGCAGGTTGTTGCGCATCAGCACGAACTCTACCCCAACCTGCAGCTCGGGGCGGGCGCAGCTCTTTTTCGCCGCTGCCAGGGCCGCCAGGGCGCCTTCGACGGCGGCCAGCTCGCCTCCCGCCCGCACCCGGCGGAAAGTCTCGGGGGTCACCCCGTCCAGCGACAGCCCGATCCGGTCCACCCCCGCCTCGGTCAGGGACAGGGCGCGTTTCTCGCTGAGCAGCACGCCATTGGTCTGGAAACCGACCCAGCCGCGGGCCGGCATCCGTCCTTTGGCGGTGCGGATGAATTCCTCCAGGCGCGGGTGGAGAAGCGGCTCGCCGACGCCGTTGAGAACCAGCGCCTCGACCTTCGGCAGCGCCTCGGCCAGGCGGGCGAAGGTCGTGTCGGCGAGGTCTCCCTCGACCACGCCGCCATCGGCGGTCTGCTTGACGCACATGAAGCAGTTGAGGTTGCAGCGGCTGGTGGTCTCGACGAAGAGCTTGGAGGGGTGGGAGCTGAAGGCGGGATGCTCCCCTGGCTCCTTGATTCGATTAAGTTGCATGCTGATCTCCTGTGGTGAAGGTCCATCACCCACCCGCTTTCGGATCCCGGCCCGGACGGCAAGAGGTGAGGAAGGGATGGTTACCATTAATTGCACCTTT
>DASPGW010000148.1 GCA_035620395.1 Desulfuromonadales bacterium
CAAACAACTCTGGGAGCGGCACCGGCTGAGCTTCGGCGGCGAATACCAGGACAATTTTCGTCAGGACCTGAAAAATTTCGACCTGGAGGTTTTCCTGAGCAGCCGGAACCGCTCCGACAACTGGGGCGTCTACCTGCAGGACGAAATTCAGCTCCGTGACAACCTGACCTTCAGCCTCGGCGTGCGCCATGACCAGTACGACACCTTCGGCGGCACCACCAATCCGCGACTGGCCCTGATCTATAACCCGCTGACGAAAACCACCTTCAAGCTTCTCTACGGCGAGGCGTTCCGTGCCCCCAATGCCTTCGAGCAGCATTACCACGACGGTCTGGCCACGCAGAAGCCGAATCCCGAACTGGATCCCGAACGGATCAAGACCTACGAACTGGTCCTGGAGCAGTACCTGGGCGAGCATCTGCGGGCCGTAGCCTCAGGCTTCTACTACGAAATCGAGGACCTCATCAACCTCACCCTCGACCCGGCCGACGGTCTGCTGGTCTTCGACAACCTCGATGAGGTTGAAGCTACTGGCGCAGAGTTTGAACTGGAGGGCAAATGGGACCGCGGCCTGGAAGGGCGGGTGAGCTATACCTACCAGGAGGCGAAAGACCGGTCTACCGACAAGCTCCTTTCCAACTCCCCCAGGCATCTGGCCAAGGTCAACATCATCGTCCCGCTGATTGGCGAAATGGTCCTGCTGGGCATCGAGGAACAGTACACGAGCAAAAGGAAGACTGTCCTCCGCAATGAAACGGGCGGGTATGCGGTGACCAACCTGACCCTTTTCGGCCGCAAGCTTTACAAAGAGCTGCGCGTATCGGCCAGCGTCTACAACCTGTTTGACAAAAAATTCAGCGACCCCGCCTCACTGGCGCACCGCCAGGAGACCATCGAACAGGACGGCCGGGTCTTCCGCTTCAAGCTCGCCTACGCTTTTTGACCGACGGTTCCGGATATGGCCTTGGCGCCTCCGAAAACAGCTCTCCTTCTGACGATTGTCGCGACGGCCCTGATCGTCCTGCTGGGAGCCGTGCGCGCCATGGCGGCCGGCGAGATCAAAATCGCCGTCTTCGTCAGCTATGATGCCCCTCCCATGGCGGAAGCCCTGGCCGGGTTCAAGGAAAGTCTCGCCCGCCAGGGGGTCAGCGCGGTCTATGAACTTTATCCGCTGCAGGAGACATCCGGCCAGAACCGCCGGCGGCCCGCCGCGGTCAGAGAGGATGGAACCCGCCTGATTCTGGCCCTCGGCTCCCTGGCTCTGGAGACCGCCGGCCGGGAAGCCGCCGGCATCCCGGTCGTTGCCGGCATGGTGCTGCGGGAGGCGGACATCCGACCCGGCCGCGGGGTTACGGGTGTCTTTCTCGAATTCCCGATCGAAACCCAGTTGGCCTGGCTGCTGCACCTGATGCCCGATGCCCGCCGTATCGGCGTCGTTTTCAACCCGGCGGAGAACCGCGACACCATCGAGGCGGCCGGCAAGATAGCGGGCCGGATGGGACTGGAGCTGCTCGCCCGGGAGGTGACTACTCCGCTGGAGCTGCCCGGCGCGCTGGAGAGCCTGGCCAACCGGGCGGACGTGCTCTGGGGAATCAGCGACAACGTGGTCGTCACCCCGCAGACTGCCAGAAGCCTCCTGCTCTTTTCCTTTCGCAATCGCATTCCCTTCATCGGGCTCTCGACCGCCTGGGTGAAGGCGGGTGCCCTCTACGCCCTCGACCGGGATTACCGCGACATCGGCCGGCAATGCGCCGAGCTGGCCGCCAAGGTGCTGGCGGGGGCCGAGGCCGGTTCGCTGGCGCCGGTTCCGCCCCGCCGGGTCACCTATTCACTGAACCTCAAGACGGCGGAACAGATGAAGATGCATGTTCCCTCCTCGCTGAGCAAGGCCGCCGAACAGCTTTTCCAGGAGGATTGAGATGAAGTCCGCCGGCGCAAAAAAAATCAGCATCGCCGCCAAATTCAATTTGCTGGTCATCTCCCTGATCCTCGCCACCTCCCTGGGGATCACCGCCTACGTCGTTCACGACGAAATCACCCTGCGGCAGGAGGAGTTGCTGAACCATGGCCTGGCCGTCGCCTCCGTGGCCGCGGAAAACAGCGAGTACGGCATCTACACCGAGAATCCCGACTCCCTGGAGCAGATTCTCGACGGCCTGTTTACCGACGAAAAGGTTCTCTACGCCGCCATCCTCGACCGGAATGCCGCGGCCCTGCAAGCCCGCTTCAGGCTGCCGGCGCTGCCGCTTCCCGAAGTTGCGCCGCTGGCGAAACCGGGCCTTCGGGGTGAGACCCGCTGGCAGAAAGTTGCCGACCGCAGCGGCCGACAGTACCTGGAACTGCTGACCCCGGTCTACAGCCTCCCCGCCAGGGGAACAACAGAGATTTTTCCGGAACAAAACGGGCGGGGCGGAATCATCGGCTTTCTCCGGGTGGGGTTGGACCAGGAAAGCCTGCGCCTGCAACTGCGCCAATTCATCCTTTCGACCGGCCTGTTCACCCTGCTGCTGATCGGGGTCGGCAGCATCCTCGGCCTGCTTTGGACGCGAAAAATCACCGCCCCCCTGCGCCAACTGTCCGGCGTCGCCAATGACATTTCCCAAGGCAATCTGGACCACCGGCTCGAGGTCGGCAGCCAAGACGAAATCGCCGATCTCGGCACTGCCTTCAACCAGATGCTGGAACAGCTGCGCGAGTATCGCTGTCGCGTCGAACGGCAGCAGCAGGACCTGGAGGAAGAAGTCCGGCAGCGAACCTGCGAGCTGCAGGAGGCGATGGACAAGGCCATCGAAATGGCCGGCCGAGCGGAAGAGGCCAGCCGGGCCAAATCCCGCTTTCTGGCCAACATGAGTCACGAGATCCGCACACCGTTGAACGGGGTGCTGGGCATGACCGCGCTGCTCCGCGGCACGGAACTTACGTCAGCACAGCGTCACTACGTCGATACCGTGCGCCACAGCGGCGAAGCCCTCCTCGATCTGCTCAGCGACATTCTCGACTTCTCCAGGATCGAAGCGGGGAAATTGCAGCTGGAAAAGCTCGATTTCGATCTGCGCCAGCCCCTGAAGGAAGTGACGGAGCTCTTCGCCGGCCCCGCCGGCCAAAAGGGGTTGAGGCTGTCTTGCGATATCGCACCGACCGTCCCGGTGGCGCTCAGCGGCGACCCCGGCCGACTGCGCCAGGTCCTCGTCAACCTGGTCAGCAACGCGGTCAAGTTCACCGAAGCCGGAGAAGTGAAGATCCTGGTGACCACCGCCATGCAGGACCCGGACGAAAGTCTGCTCCGGTTCGCCGTGAACGATACCGGCATCGGCATTCCCGGCGAATTTCATGACCAGATCTTCGATTCCTTTGCCCAGGTGGACGGCTCGCACAGCCGCCGCTTCGGCGGCACCGGCCTGGGGCTGGCCATCGCCAGACAGCTGGTCGAACTGATGGGCGGCGAGATCGGGGTTGACAGCCAACCGGGGAGAGGTTCCACCTTCTGGTTCACTGTTCGCCTGGAAAAACAGCCCACCCCCCTGGCGCAGAATCCGGAGCCCGCCTTGCCCGAACCGGCTCTGGAGAATGCGGTGGCCACAGCGGAGCGAAATCGGACAAGAGAAGAGGGCAGCCATCCGATCCCTTTGCCGCCACGGATTCACGGTCACGTTCTGCTGGCCGAAGACAATCCCGTCAACCAGGAGTTGGTCAAAACCATGCTGGAGTACTTCGGTTGTCGGGTCGACGCGGTAGCCAACGGACGGGAGGCGGTGGACGCTTGCCACCGATCTGCCTACGATCTGGTCTTCATGGACTGCCAGATGCCGGAGATGGACGGCTACGAGGCTGTCCGGCTCATCCGGGAGCGGGAGAAAGCCGCTGCAGTGCACCAGCGCACGCCGGTCGTCGCCCTCACCGCCCATGCTTTCCCGAGCGACCGGCAACGCTGCCTGGATGCCGGCATGGACGACTATCTCAGCAAGCCGTTCCGGCAGGAGCATCTGCGCGAGATCACGGAACGCTGGCTGAGCCGAAAGCAGGGTTCGACCCCCGGGGCTGAGACTGGGGACGACGCGGGGAGTCCGCATCCGGCGGCCCTCTCCACTGCAGCGGCAGCCGAAGGCGGCGGGCCGCCGGAGCAGACCGGCCCCATCGACGACAGGGCCCTGGAATTGATCCGTGCCCTGGAACGCAAAGGCGCTGCGGACCTGCTGGAGAAAGTGATCGACATCTATTTGCGCGAGACACCGGCACTTCTGCAGGCGCTGCGCGAGGCGGCCGGACGGGGGGATGTCGTCGCCCTGCGACGGACCGCCCACAGTCTGAAGTCGGGCAGCGCCAACCTGGGCGCTGCCTGTCTGGCAGAGCTCTGCCGGGAACTGGAGGCCGCGGCCCTCTCCGGGGACCTTGCCCGGGCGCCGCAGCAGGTGGCCGCAATCGAGACCGAATACGGGAAAGTCTTGCCGGCCCTGGCGGCACAGATCAAAGAGGGGGGATAAATCGATGCCGAGCTCTGTGGAAATGCCGTTGGTCCTGGCCGTGGATGACGATCCGGCCACGCGCCTGCTGATGCGCGAAGCCCTGCAGCAGGCAGGATTTGCCGTGGAGGAGGCCGAAGACGGCGTGGCGGCGCTCGAAGCCGTCAACCGGCGGCAACCGGATGTGGTGTTGCTCGATGTGCTCATGCCGGGCATGGACGGCTTCGCCGCCCTGGCTGAACTGCGCAAACGGCCGGAGAGCAGGGGCCTGCCCGTGTCGATGGTGACCGGCCTCGACGATACGGACTCGATCCGCCGCGCTTTTGCCGCCGGCGCTACCGACTTCCTCACCAAGCCGATCAACTGGACCACCCTTGGCTATCATGTCGATTTCCTGCTGCGCGCCAGCCGGGCCTTTGTCGAACTGCAGGAAAGCCGGGCCTATTTCAACGCCATCCTGGAAGACATTCCCCTTTTCGTCTGCCGCTGGACTCCGGACGGGACGATCCGCTTCGTCAACGAGGCCTATTGCCGCTACTTCGGCAAGACGGCAGAGGAACTGGTGGGCCATAGCTTTATCCCCCTGATCCAGGAAGAAGACCGGGAAAAGATAGGAGAGCATTTGGCCTCCATTACCCGTGACTCTCCTGTGGCATCCCATGAGCACCGCGTCATTCGGGCCGACGGGGAGATCCGCTGGCATCGGTGGACAAACCGCGCGCTCTTTGACGAGGACGGGAAAATAACGGGATTTCAATCCATCGGCGAAGATATCAGCGACCAGAAAGCGACCGTGGAAAAACTCCTGCTGGCCAGGGAAGTTTTCGTGAACAGCGACGAAATGATCGGCGTAACCGACCTTGCCGCCAACATCATCGACGTCAACCCGGCATTCTGCCGGCTGACCGGCTATGCGCGGGAGGAGATCCTTGGCAGGAACATGCGGCTGCTGCAGCTTGAAAGCAACGAACACCAGTTTTATGAATACCATGGGCAGGCGCTGCGGGAGACCGGAGCCTGGCAGGGGGAGATCCGGGGGCGCCGGAAGAACGGTGAGCCCTTTGCCACCCTGATGACGATCAATGCGGTCAGGAACGACCTGGGAGAGCCGACCCATTTCGTCAGCCTCTCCACCGACATCACCAGACTTAAAGAGGTCGAGGAGCAGCTCCGCCGTCTGGCTTTTTTCGATCCCCTGACCGGCCTGGCCAATCGCGAATTGCTGCATGACCGGCTGCAGCAGACGCTCTACGAAGCGGACAGGGACCGCACGCAAGCCGCTCTCCTCATGCTCGACCTGGACAATTTCAAGGACATCAACGATACCCTGGGGCACCCCAGCGGGGACCGGATCCTGTCCCAGGTGGGGGAACGGCTCAGGAAGCGCATGCGGCACAGTGACACCGTCGCCCGCATGGGCGGAGACGAGTTCGTCATCGTGCTGCGCAACGTCACCTGCTCGGAAAACGTGGCCCTCGTGGCCAGGGGGATCGTGGATAGCCTGTCGAGGCCATTTCTTCTCGAAGACAGAAGG
>DASPGW010000149.1 GCA_035620395.1 Desulfuromonadales bacterium
CCATGGCCTGTTCGATTTTGGACTCCGGCGCGCCGAAGGGGTTGTAGACCACCGATTTGTGCTCGTGGTGATGACCTTCGCCGCCGGGCTCTTCCATGCGGAAGACCTCCGGACAGATCTGGACGCAAGCTTCACAGCCGATGCAGGCTTCCTGGTCGACGACGGGGGTGCGGGGCATAAGAGGGGGTCCTTTCCGACGAAATGATGTAAATGCTAGCAGATCGTCGTCTTTTTTGCGACCTTCAAGTGAAACTGTTTGCCAATGTGCCTCTGATAATAATATCCTTTCGCCAGCTTCTGGCCATGCAGGCTGGATTCAGCGAGCTATTTTTTTCGGAGGCTGCCATTGCGCTGTCGAACGGGGCTGCGTGCGGAAATCATCGTCAATATCGTGCTTCTGATGGGCGCTGCCCTGCTGTTCGCCGGCTTTCTCCTGATCAAACTGACCGAACGGGAACTGCTGGCCCAGCGGGTCGGCAGCGCCATCGGCGTCATGGAAATCCTGGCCCGCGCCGTCCCCCTGAACATCATTGAAGATAGCGATCCAGCCGCCGCGCTTTTGCCCGTCGTTTCGCCCCTGCTTCAGGGATTGCCGCCCGGTTTGGCCGTTCATGGTTGGGCGGCCGCCGACCGGGAACTGAACCTGCTTGCGGAGCATGGGCAGTCGTCGGGATTCCGCCTGGAGGAGAAGCCACTCACCCAGGTCAAACTCACAGGCGAACCTGAGATCCGGATCAACTATCCTTTCGCCTGGCCCCTGTTCGGCTCGTATCCGGACAGTTATGTCGTGGCCTCCGTCCCGGTTTTCCGGCAAGGGAATTTCATCGGCGCCCTGCAGGCCCGTTTCCCTCTGGTCGAGGTTCGGCAGCGGGTGCAGTCGGCGCAGAAACTTATGCTGGTCTATGCCGTACTCTACGGCGCGGTCCTGGTGCTGTTCGGGGTCTATTTTCTGAGCCGGGCCGTGGTGCGGCCGATCCGACGCCTGCAGGCGATGTCCCAGCGCATCGCCGCCGGTGACCTGGAACAGGCCGCCCCGATCGAAGGGCCGCGGGAGATCGCCGACCTGGCTGGGTCTTTCAATGCCATGGCGGCTGCCCTTCGGCAGAGCCGCCGGGAAACGGAAGCCCATATTCAGGCCCTGCGGCAGGCCGGCGAGGATGTCCGGAATGCCCAGATGGAATTGATCCGTTCGGAAAAGATGGCCTCCGTCGGCCATCTGGCGGCCGGCATGGCGCACGAGATCGGCAACCCGCTGGGTGCCGTCGTCGGCTACCTGGATTTTCTCAAAGGGGAGTCTCTGCCGGACCGGGAGAAGAATATCATCGAGCGGGCTCTCGCCGAGACGGGGCGCATCGACCGACTGGTCCGGGAACTTCTCGATTACGCCGCACCGGCCGGCCGTGAGACGCAGACCTTCGATCCGGTGGCGGCGATGGCCGAAGCCAGGGATATCCTTTTGCATCAGGGGGCTTTCGACGACCTGAAGCTTGACGACCGCCTGCCGCCCACGCTCCCCGCAACCAACATGGTCCGGCATCAGCTGGTCCAGGTCTTCATCAACCTGCTGCTCAACGCCCGGGATGCCTCGATGGCGGGGGGGGCGATTCGTCTTTGCGGCGGGGAAGAAGGAAGACTCCTCTGGCTGTCGGTGGCCGATGCCGGCGCCGGGATGCGCCCCGAGGTTCTCGCCCACATCTTCGACCCGTTTTATACCACCAAGGCCCCGGACAAGGGTCGGGGCCTCGGCCTGGCGGTGTGCCAGCGGGTCGTCGGGGAGGCCGGCGGCAGAATCGAAGTCCGCTCGACCCCGGGACAGGGGAGCGAATTCAAGGTATGGCTGAAGAAAACGGAGCCTGGTGGACATGACGGCTGAGCTGAAGAAAATCCTGGTCGTGGACGACGAAGCCTCGATGCGGCACATGCTGCAGCTGGTGCTTGAAAAGGAAGGCTACCAGGTCGCCGAGACCGCCAATGGCGGGGCTGCCCTGGAGCTTTTGCAGGAGGAGTCCTTCGACGTGGTGCTGTGCGATATCCGCATGCCGGGAATGGACGGGTTGACCTTTCTGCAGGAAGCCGCCCGCTGCAAGGCAGCCCCCACCATCATCATGATGAGCGCCTTCGGCTCCATCGACACAGCTATCGAGTGCATGAAGCGCGGCGCCTATGACTACGTCTCCAAGCCGTTCAAGCCGGACGAGGTGGTGCTGACCCTGAAGAAGGCCGAGGAGCGCTTCCGCCTGCGCCAGGAAAACCTCCGGCTGCGGGAGGAACTGGCCCGCAGCGGCGCACGCTCCGGGACAGGCGGGATCATCTACCGCAGTGCGGCGATGGCCCAGGTCATGACCCTGATCGGGCGGGTCGCCGATTCCGCTTCGTCGGTACTGATCACCGGCGAGACCGGGACCGGCAAGGAGCTGGTCGCCCGGGCGCTGCACGGGGAAGGCGGCCGCAAGGGCGGGCCGTTCGTGGCGGTCAACTGCAGCGCCATCTCCTCAAGTCTCATGGAGAGTGAGCTGTTCGGCCACGTCAAGGGGGCCTTCACCGGCGCCGACCGGGAGAAAAAAGGACTGTTCGCCGCCGCCGACGGCGGAACTCTGTTTCTCGACGAAATCGGCGAACTCCCCCTAGAATTGCAGCCGAAGCTGCTGCGCGTGCTGCAGGAAGGGGAGATCCTCCGGGTGGGCGAAACGCGGCCCCGCAAGGTCGATGTGCGGGTGCTGGCCGCCACCGCCCGCGATCTCAGGGATGAAGTGGCGAAAGGCCGCTTCCGCGACGATCTCTTCTATCGTCTGGCGGTGGTGGAGGTCCACATTCCGCCCCTGAGAGATCGCTCCGAGGACATTCCCCTGCTGGCCGAGAATTTCGTCCGCCGCATCGCCACCCGCGAGGGGCGTCCCGTCCCGCAGCTCCAGGCCGATGCCCTCGAGGTCCTGCGGGGATACCCTTGGCCGGGCAACGTCCGGGAGCTGGAAAACTTCATGGAGAAGACCATGATCTTCTGCCGCAGCGAAACGATCGACCTGGCCTCCCTCCCCTGGGAGGTGCGCCGCAGCAACCGCAACGAGGCGGAGAGCCTGTCGCTGAAGCAGGCATCCATGCGCCTGGAGGGCGAATACATCCGCAAGGCCCTGGCCGCCACCGGCGGCAACCGGACCCAGGCGGCCAGACTGCTGGAGATCAGCTTGCGGGGGCTGCTGTACAAGATGAAGGAGTACGGGCTCGAATAGGCGTGCAATTTTTGGCATGAGCATGCAAAAATTGCATGATTGCTGCCGCAGCCTTGCGCTAGGATCTGACCTTAGCCCCTCCTTTGCGGACGTTGTCCGGAACAATTTCATGTGGTACGCAATTTGCTCTGCTTAATAAACAGACCGAAATCACAAGGTGCCTGCGATGAAAAATGTCGTCCGAAATCAACAAGGTTTTACCCTGGCTGAAGTGCTGGTCGCCCTGACCATCTTTGCCATCGGCCTGCTTGCCGTGGCCGGGATGCAGGTCACGGCCATCCAGACCAATTCCAAGGCGAATACCCTGACCGCCGCCACCGCCTTTGCTGAAGGAGTGCTGGAGGAGGTCCTGACCCGTTCGATCGACGATCCGACCTTTGCCGGCGATTCCACCGACAATGCCTGGACGCTGGTCGCCTCACCACCCTACGTTGCCACCTTCGACGTTGACCGCAATTACAACGGCGTACTCAACGTAGCGCGGGTTACGGTGACGGTCACCGGCGGTGGTCGCACCATTACCCTGGTCGGATTCAAGAGGACGGTATGAAAAGGCAATTCGGTTATGCAGGCAACAGGGGGTTCAGCCTGGTCGAGCTGCTGATCGTGGTGATGATGATGGGAATCGTCACCATGGCCATCTACAGCCTCTACGAGAGCACCCAGCGCACCGCCACGAGCCAGGACCAGACCGTAGAGCTTCAGCAGAACCTGCGGGTGGCCATGGATCAAATCGCCCGGGACATCCGCATGGCGGGGTTCATGATTCCTGGCCTGGATGCCTTTGGTGCCCCCTTATACCCGATTGCCACTGCCAACCAGAACAGCATTACCTTCAATACCGCCTCCGCTGCCGGGCGGGCGGCCCGGGTCAACGACAACGACACGGTGACTGTCAGCAACGGGGCGTCGGTCGATTTCAACCTGACCGTTTCTTCGGCCGAGCAAGCCCTGCTTTTTGCCGACGGCAATTTCGCCCGGATCATTCGCCCGCCCAACCAGGGCAACCTTTTTCCCGACTGCCTCATTACTCTCACTGCAGGCCCGTCGGGTACAACGCTCCCGATCCGCATCACCAACAACTCCGGAGCCAATATAAGCAGTCTGCAGCTGCGCCCAGGCGACATCATCGCCAGGATTGCCGACGACTCCAACAATCCGAATACGGTGCGGTTTCTCCGGGAGGGCGATCTGGTCAAGCGGAGGATTGATGAAGGTACCGCTGACGTTGATACACAGAATGTGGCCAGCGGGCTCCGCCAGTCGGGCGATGCAAACCTGGACGGCCTGCAGTTCAGGTACATTCTTGATGACGGCAGCGAACAGACCACGGTCAGCGGGGCCGCCCTCGAAAGCATCAAGGCGGTGCGGGTGACCCTCACCGGCGAAGTCAATACTCAGCAAGGACTCAAGACTCGCAGCCTGACGAGCATCGTCGCCCTGCGCAACAGGTAAGAGGAGAAAGAATCGATGTTCGGTTTTCAACTCGATCCGGCAAACGAAAAGGCCAAACAGGGGCACGCACCTTTCGTTCCTCCGTTTTCCCTGCCGGCGCGGAGTCTTGACAACCAGCGCGGCACCGCGCTGGTGCTGGCCCTGGTCATGCTTGCCCTGATGAGCATTCTCGGGGTGATGTCCCTCACCACATCGACCACCGAGGTGGGGATTTCAGGCAATTACCGCTCCTCCCAGCAGGCCTTCTATGCCGCGGATCGCGCGGTCGAATACGCCATGACCAATGAACAGATTTTCGATAGCATCGGCACCGGCACCATCGATCTGATTGCTGACGCCGACACCACCAACGCCACCGCGACCACCAACGACGACCACATTACCAATATCGCCGCCGAAACCGGCAACAGCGGCCTGCAGTCCGGCGGCGCCAACCAGGTTACCTACCTCACCAGCGGCGCCCTGCCGCCGGGGACGGGTTCGGACCCGACCTACTTCCAGGCCAGATACTACGTCATCACCGTCAACAGCCAGGGACCGAACAATTCGGCGGCCAGGGTCGAAACACAGGTGGCGAGGATCGTCCCCAAATAACCCGAAAAATGCGGGAGCGTACCATGAAACATCGCGTTCTGATTGCCTTTACTGTCTTGACCGTACTGTTAGGCTTCGGTTCCCCCGCTCTGGCGCTGCTCGACCAGTTCGTTGGCGACTCAGCCATCTACAGTGCCAGCAGCGAATACCTGCGCCCCAGCGTATTGCTTGTCATCGACAACAGTGCCGGCATGCGCCAAGCCGGCAGCCGCGACCCCTATAATCCGACGATAGACTATTCCAAGGTTGTCAAGGACGGCGTCACGACCTGGACGGGGCTCTACAGCAAGGATACCGTCTACGAGCGCAAAGCCGGTACTGCCGGCACAATCAACTACGTTCCCTACATCGCCAACATTACCACCGGCGTAAGCTGCACCACCGCCAAAAACGCTCTGAACTCCAACGGTTTTTATGCCGGGCCATTGAAGAAAGCGGATGGCAGCTGCAACAACCCCCAGCCCGGCAACTTTTTTCTGGGGAACCTCCTCAACTACATTTCCTATCCCTCATCTACCCCGAAGTGGCAGGCGAACAAGGTCTATGCCGTTGGCGACAAGGTCGCACCGAACACTCCCGTTGTCGATGCCAACGGAGTTGCGCTCGAATATGTGGTCAAGGCTGCGCGCACCGCCGATGGTAATCCCTCTACCTCTGGTACCTCCGGCGCCAGCGAGCCGGCATGGCCAACCACCACCTCGGGAACTGTGACTGATAATACTGTCACCTGGGAAATTGAAGGGTCGATCATTGACATGGTCAAGACGACGATCAAGCAGCTGGTTTCCGGTTTTCGCGAGAGCGTCAACTTTGGTATCATGGTCTTCGGCGACAATAACGCCGGCGGCAAGATACTGGTGCCGGTGCGCAACCTGGGAACCTCCGATCCGGATGACTCAACCACGATCGCTGTCGACGATGGGCCGACCAACTACAATGCTCTGCTCAGCGCTGTCGATGGCTTCACCTTGCTTGCTGGCAACAGCCAGCCTGTCAATGAGACGCTTTGGGATGCCAAACTTTATTTTTCGGGGCAGAACAACAGCACCTCCAAGATCGCCAGCGAGAAAACCCCCTATCCATCGCCGATCAAATACAGCTGCCAGGACAACCTGGTTGTGTTGCTTTCCACCGGCAGCACAGATGACAACAATCACACAAAGGCCTATGTCCCGGATATAAGTAACCCTGAATATGCAGACGGAAATGTCGGCTATGTCGATGATGCCGCCTACCTTTTGTACCAGACCGATTTACTTGCAGGCATGATCGGTAAGCAGAGCATCAAGACCCATGTCATCCAGTTGCTCACTCCCGAGGTTGCACGGCTCAAGGCAGCCGGCGAAGTCTACGGTGGCGGCAGCTACAACAAGGTCGATAACAACAATGAGTTGATCAAGGCGTTGGCCGAGACGATGGCCAATCTGGTGATGGAAGCCGATACATCCTTCGTTGCACCAGTGGTTCCGACCAGCCCTGAAAACCGCACCTACAGCGGCGAGCGGGTCTATCTCGGTTTTTTCAAGCCGATGAAACAGAAACCCTGGCGTGGCAATCTCAAGAAGTACGGTATCGACCATCACAACAACATCGTCGATACCAGGTGGGATGCCAGTCTGGGGCGTTATTTAAACGCGACACTCGAAGATGGCTCTTTCGATGACAACGCCGTTTCTTACTGGAGCACCAGTGTCGACGGCGGCAATGTCGAAGAAGGCGGCGCGGGTGAACTGCTCCGAGATCGGAACTTTTCCGCTGACCCGCGCCAAGTTTACACAAACCGTGGGGGCTCCAGTACCCTGACCGACGCTTCAAACGCCTTTAACGCAAACAACATCACCGCTGCCGACCTCGGTGTGGCCGACAATGCTGCGAGGGACAAATTGCTCGACTACATCCTCAGCGGCATCGATTCTTACGACGACGATGAAGATAGCGACACCTCCGACAGACGTCCTTGGATTTTAGGCGATATCCTTCATTCGAAGCCGCAGATTATCAACTACAACACCTACGATTTCAACCTCAGCAACGAAGCCGATCCGTCCATCAATAAGACGGTTATCTTTGTCGGCACAAACGACGGCATGCTGCACGCCTTTCGCGATGCCGACGGCAAGGAATTGTGGGGCTTCATCCCCGATGTTGTAGTGCCGAACCTTAAAGAATTGGCCGGCACGAAGCATACCTATTTCGTTGACTCTTCCCCTTCGGCCTATGTCTTCGACAAGGACAACGATGGCAATATCGGCCCGAACGAGGCAGTTGATGGAGACAGCGACGACGGCTCCAATGACAAAGTGATCCTCATCTTCGGCCTGCGGCGGGGAGGCAGCGCCTATTACGCCATGGACGTGACCAACCCCTTGTCGCCAGTACTATTGTGGAAAATAACTCCCAACACGCCTGGGGATGATCCCGTTGATGGAACAATGACTCAAGCTTGGCAGCGACTTGGTGAAACCTGGAGCGAGCCGCAGTTCGGCAAGATGAAGATCGGCACCGCCGAGAAGATCGTTGCTTTTATCGGCGGAGGATATGATACCTATGAGGATAGCCGATACGGAAACGTGTGGTATTTTCCAGCAACCTACAATAGTCCCCATCAGGGGGTGGGGGATGTGGCGAGCGCTTGGACTTATGAGCCGGATAAAGTTCCGGACGGGGCCGGTTATCGGAAGACCGGGCGAGCGGTGTACCTCTTCGAAGTGGCTGACGTAACTAGCGGACTTCCGGTCGTACCTGGGAGCGTATCCTTGGTGAAAGCATTCTACTTTTCACAGTATGCTTTTGCTTCTGATATCACGGTCCTCGATACCGATTACAATGGCTTCGTTGACCGTCTTTACGTAGGTAACCTGGGCGGCCAGATGTGGCGCTTTAATGTTGGGGATACTAATAGGGCCAACTGGACAAGAGTACCGATCTTTTGGGACTCTACTGGTGCAAAATTTTTCTATCGTCCATCGGTCACCTTTGAGACGGGCTATACATTTCTTTTCTTTGGTACCGGTGATCGAGAGCACCCGCTCAACACCAACGTGACCAACAGATTCTTTGCTTACAAAGATTACAATTCTGGCTCCGTGTATAAGCTATATAACCAGTTGTTGGATGTCACCGGCAACGAATTGCAGCTAGATTCAACCACTTCAGCTGCCATCAATAACACTCTCAACACACTGAACAGCTCGTCCAACTATGGTTGGTACATCAACCTTAATGAACGAGCCGGCGAAAAAGTTCTCTCCTCCCCTTTGGCCTTTAACAAGGTCGCCTATTTCACCACCTACACCCCGAACACGGTGGTCACTCCCGATCCTTGCCAGCCTGGGAACCTAGGGGTTTCACGCCTATATGCGGTGAACTACAAGACCGGCGAGGCGGTGCTCAACTTCAATAACGCCGTCAGCACCCCCTCCACCAACAATGACAACCAGTCGACGACGAACAATGCCCGTGCTCGCAGCAAAGACGGAAAAGTTCTTCGCCGGGCAGACCGATCGATCACCCTGGGGGTTGGAATACCCTCCGGCCTGGTGGTCGTCATGCCGCCCAGCGGTGATGCCGAGCTGCTGATCGGCTGCGGCGGTGGTCTGTGCAGCGAAGACCCGGTGGCCGGTGGAACGATCATTCCCATCTATTGGATGCAGTGGTAGGAGGGAGTCAGGAATGGGGACGTTGAAGCGGACGCTCTGCATGGTGATCCTCCTGGCGGCGCCGGTTCATTTCGGCTGTGATCGCACGGAGGTGGTCGCGCCGGAAAAACCTGCGGTTGCTACGAGTGCGTCAAGCGAGCGGGAGTCGGCCCTGCCTGCATTGCCAGCGGTGTCCGCTTCGGCCACAACCGCTGAAGTTGTCGGAGGGGTGGAATCCAGCGCAGGCGGTAACAGACCGCCGCAAGTGATCGCTGTTCCTTTCAGGGAGCCTCGGATCCGCCGGGGCGTCGATATCGAAGTGATGCCGGAGGGATCAGATCCCGACGGGGATCTGGTGACCTTCCGTATCGACTGGTTCATCAACGGCGAGAGACTGCCCGACTTCAATGAGCCTGTTTTGCCAGGGGACCGGTTCCAGAAAGGGGATCGGATCGCCTTGCGGATCATCCCCTCCGATGGCAAGACGGACGGGTTGCCGTTCTCCGGCCAGCCATTCGCCGTGCCTAACGCCCCCCCGCATTTTGTTTCCAGTCCTCCCTTGCAGTTCCAGGCGGAGAGCTATGTCTATGAGGCCCGGGCCGAAGACTCTGACGGGGATGTCTTGACCTACCGCTTGGAAGGAGGGCCGCCGGGGATGACCATCGATGCCGATACCGGCAAGGTCACCTGGCAGATCGGCCAGGAGCAGGCCGGTGGCCACATGGTCAGGATCGTGGCCCTCGACAATGAGGGCCTGAAAGCCGTTCAGGAATACACATTGACCATCAGGATCGAAAAGCAGGAGGCAAATTGAGAAGGCGCGCCCGGGGTTTTACCCTGATCGAACTGATTATAGTCATGGCGATCGTCGGCATCCTGGCCGCAGTCGCCACACCCTACTACCTGGATTGGATCAGGGGCGCCCGCTACCGCGAAGCGGCCCGCAACCTTGCCTCGACCCTTCGGGAAGCCCGCAGCAGAGCCATCGCCACGAACCTGGAACATGAGGTTCAGGTCGACACAGATGGCGCCAGGTACCGCTTGATCCGGGGGGATCAGGCCAACAACACGCCGAATCCGCTCGCGCATTCAGACGACGATGGAAATGCCAACTGGACAATCGTGATGGGCTGGGTCGAACTGGACCCCGTGGAGGTTCAGCTTAAAAGCACCCAAACCTGCAACAGTGATGCGGATGTGAACTTCGAGGTGAACCCTAACGGCACCGCTGTGTCGGGCTACATCTGTATCATGGACAAGAGCGCCACGCCGGTCAGAAAGCATCTGGTCGGCATTGCTTCCTCGACCACTGGCCGGGTCGTCATCACCAAGTAGTCTTCGTCCTGCTCCCTTCCCCAACCGTTGTCTGGCGCGCCTGCCGCCCGTCCTTTTTCCCCTTGCAACGCCTCCGGCGATTTGCGTATAGTGTTGGCCTCGCATCCGTCGCAGGAAAGGGATTTTTCCGGACATGGCCAAGCTCGTCCCGTTTCGCGGTCTGCGTTACAATCTCCCCCGTGTCGATGATCCGGCCAGCC
>DASPGW010000150.1 GCA_035620395.1 Desulfuromonadales bacterium
CTGAGCGAGCATCAGCGCCACCACCTCGGCATGCAGGATGGAGCAGCGGGCGGCAACGACCAGATTGACGCCGACGGCAAGCAGGCGGCCGTTTTCCGTCTCGAAGACGGCGGCACCGAAGGGCCCCCCCGTCCCTGCTGAGACATTGCGCCGCGCCAGGTCGATGGCCAGACCCATGCGTTCCCGGACGTCCGGATAGCTGGCCCTGGCCGCCTCGGCGGCAAAGTCTTTCAGCCATTCGGGCAGACACAGGTTAAACGAATCGGCCACTGCCTCCCTCGCCCCGGGCCGATTTCCTCCCATCAGACCCCCTCCCTTCTCCATCACCAGACCCCGTCGAGGGGAACACCGCAGAAACCGCACCGGCCATCCCGCACCGAGACGGTTCCCAGACGAAAACCGCGCCTTTCGATCACCGTACGCCGGCAGGCGGAACAAAGGGTGTTCTCCCCTCCTTCGCCGGGAATGTTCCCCTCGTAAACATGGCGCAGCCCGGCTTTGAGACCGATCTGTCTGGCCCGGCGCAGGGTTGAGACGGGTGTCGGCGGCCGGTCAAGAAGCTTGTAGGTGGGATAGAAGGCCGTGACGTGCCAAGGCGTCTCGCGCCCCAACTCCTCGGCAATGAAGCGGGCAATCCCCTTGAGATCGGCCTCGTCGTCGTTGTGGCCCGGGATGATGAGCGTGGTGACCTCGATCCAGATTCCCAGCCGTTTGTAGACCTTCAGGGAATCGAGCACCCCGGCCAGGGTGGCGCCGGCGACCTCGCGGTAGAACTTTTCCGAAAACCCCTTGAGGTCGATGTTGGCTGCGTCGAGATAGGGGGCGATATTCTCCAGCGCCTCCGGGGTGATGTAGCCGTTGGTGACGAAAACGTTCCCGAGACCGGCCTGGCGGGCAAGAACGGCGGTGTCGAATGCGTACTCGTAGAAGATGGTCGGTTCGGTATAGGTGTAGGAGATGCTGCGGCAACCGGCTGCCACGGCCCGGCGGACGATCTCGGCCGATGGCAGATCCCTGCCGGGAATCTCCCGGCGAACGCGGGGGAGTTGGGAAATCTCGTAGTTCTGACAGTGCAGACAGCGGAAGTTGCAGCCGGCCGTGGCGATGGAAAAGCTGGTCGAGCCGGGGTGGTAATGGAAGAGGGGTTTCTTCTCGATGGGATCGATCTGCTCGGCGATGCTTCTGCCGTAGACCAGGGTGTAGAGAACGCCGTCCGTATTTTCCCGGACCCCGCAGATCCCTCGCTGCCCCTCGGCGATCAGGCAGCGGAACCGGCAGAGAGAACAACGCACCTTGCCCCCTTCCGCCTTCGCCCAGAACATGGCCTCATGCATGACGCCCTCCCGTTCGCAAGAGTTGGCAGAAGTATAGCAGAAAGGCGCGAGGCGCGAGGCAAAAGGCACGAGGCAAAAGGCGAGGGGCAAGGGGCAAGGGAGAATGCGAGGCGATGGGTTTCAGCTTTTCCTCGGGCCTCGGGCCTGCCTCTAAAACATAAACCTGCGCATGCCGACGTTGAGCAGCAGCCCCACACCGATCATGGTGGTAACCATGCTCGTTCCACCGTAGGAAAAGAGCGGCAGGGGCACACCTACCACCGGCAGCAGGCCGATCACCATCCCCAGGTTGACAATGATGTGCCAGAAGAGCAGAGCGACCACCCCCAGGGCGAGGTACATGCCGAAGCGGTCGGTGGCGCGCCGGGCGATGTAGATTCCCACGAAAATGACCAGCAGGTAGAGCAGCAGCAGCAGCAGGCAGGCGACGAACCCCCATTCTTCGGCGAAAACCGAAAAAGCGAAATCGGTATGGCGCTCGGGCAGAAAGGAGAGCTGCGACTGGGTCCCCTGCATGTACCCCTTGCCGAAGAAACCGCCGCTGCCCACGGCAATCTTCGACTGGATAATGTGATAGCCGGAGCCGAGCGGATCCCGTTCGGGATCGAGAAAAGTACGGATGCGCTCCTTCTGGTAGTCGTGCAGAAGGAACCAGCCCCCGCTGGCACCGGCCAGTCCGAAAAAGGCGAGCACCGCCAGGGCCGAACGGCGGACACCGGCAAAGAGAATGATGGTGGTACCGATGAACAGCAGGAGCATCGACGTACCCAGGTCGGGCTGCTTCATGATCAGGAGGACCGGCACTCCCATGAGCAGGAAAGGTCCCAGAAGTTCACGCAGGGTATGGCCGGAAGAATGCCCTTTTTCGCTGAAATGCCGGGCCAGGGTGATGATGATGACTATTTTCATGACCTCGGAGGGCTGCAGGTTGAAAAACCCGAGATCTATCCAGCGTGTGGCCCCCATGGTGGTCTTGCCGGCCACAAGCACCACCAGAAGCAGTGCGACATTGATGCCGTAGAAGATGAAGCCGAGATATTCGAGATGCCGATAGTCGACGGAGCAGACGGTAAAAGCAATGAGCAGACCGATGCCCAGCCAATAGGCCTGTTTGACATAGACAGGGGTACCGCTGGGGTCCCAGGAGGAAGTAGCGCTGTAGAGGTTGACCATGCCGATGGCGGCGATCAGACAGATCAGCAGCAGCAGCATCCAGTCAAAATGAGTCAAAAGTCGGCGGTCGAACATCTTCTCAATCTCCGCTGGCAGCCGGGTCGATGGCCGGGTCGGCAGCCGGGTCGCCGGCCGCATCCGCGGTCTCCGGTTTCGGTTCCAGCCCGAAATAGCTGGCAAAAATGGCCCGGGCGACCGGCGCGGCGGCGCTGCCGCCGTGGCCGCCGTGTTCCACCACTACCGCTACGGCCAGTTGCGGGTCGTCGGCCGGCGCGTAGGCGATGAAGAGGGCATGGTCACGGTGCTGGTAGATGGCATCCTGCCCCCGGTCGCTATCGCCCTTGAGCTTGACCACCTGTGAGGTGCCGGTCTTGCCGGCAAAGCGCACCTCTTCCAGGCGACTCGACCAGGCGGTCCCGCCAGGCTCGTTCACCACCGCCTCCATGCCGCGGCGCACCGTCCGCAGCGCCGCTTCCGGCAGTGCCGCCGAATGGAGGACCTCCGGCGCCGTCTCGAACAGAATCTGGCCCGCAGGGTCTTCGATCCGCTTGACGACATGCGGCCGCAGTACCTTGCCGCCGTTGACCACCGCTGCTGTCATGGTGGCAAGTTGCAGAGGGGTCGTCAACACGTAACCCTGGCCGATGGCGGCAATCGCCGTCTCCCCGTCGTACCACCCTGCGCCGAAGCGCCGGCGCTTCCAGGCCCGGTCGGGAATGAGTCCCCCTTTCTCTCCGTCGAGCCCCAGACCGAGCGTCTCACCCAGCCCAAGCTCCCGGACCGTTGCCGACATCCGATCGATGCCCAGGTCGATGCCGACCTTGTAGAACCAGACGTCGCAGCTCTCCTTGAGGGCTTTCTTCAAATCGGTCACCCCGTGCCCCTCTCTTTTCCAGCAGCGGAATTCCCGATTGCCGATGGTAACCTTCCCCTCGCAATTGACGCTGGTCGCGGGCGTGGCAACCCCGGCCCTGAGGGCCGCCAGGGCAACCGCCACCTTGAAGGTCGAACCGGGCGGATACTGCCCGCGGATCGCCTTGTTCTGCAGCGGGTGGCGGGGATTCTGCAGCAGCCCGATCCACTGTTCACCGGAGATGCCGCTGGCGAAAAGTGCCGGGTCGAAGCCCGGCCGGCTGACCAACGCAAGAACCTCGCCGGTACGCACATCGAGGGCCACGGCGGCTCCGGCCTGATCGGCAAAGGCCTTCTCCGCGGCCTGTTGCATGTCACGCTGCAGGGTCAGTATTACCCGGTTGCCCGGTACCGGCTCCAGGGTCCTGAGCAGTCGCAGTTCGCGCCCCTTGACGTCCACCTCGACCCGGCGCTGGCCTTCCCGGCCATGCAGGAAGGACTCCAGGGTCTTTTCCAGCCCGACCTTGCCGACATATTCGCCGAGTCGGTAGTCCCTGTAGGCCTCTTCCTGGATTTCGCGTTCGGTGATTTCCCCCAGGTAGCCGAAAAGATGTGCCGCCGTCTCGCCGTACGGGTAGGAACGCACTGGTCGTACCTCGGTGAGGACGCCAGGCAGGGAGACGCCGTTTTCCTGGATGACTTCCATCACCTCCCGTCCGACATCCTCAGCCAGCGGGATCGGCCGGTAGCGGGAGTAACGCATCCCCTTTTCCCAGCGCTTGGCCAACTCCGCCGGTTCGACGCCGAGATAGGGGGCAAGTCGGTCAAGCAGCCTCGCCTTCTCTTCCACCTCGGATGGGAGAACCGAAACGCCGAAAGCCGGACGGTTGTCGACCAGCAGGTCACCGTTGCGGTCGTAGACCGGCCCGCGGGGAGCGGCAATAGGGACGTAACGGATGCGGTTTTTTTCCGACAGGGAGAGGTAATGCTCGGCCGCTATCACCTGCAGGTACCAGAGGCGCAGGGCAAGCAGCAGAAAAATCGCCGCGGCAGCCAGTGAGAAGAAAATAAATCGGTTTTTGAGGCCGGGGAGCTCCGCCCAGCCAGAATTAAGACCCATAGTGACGACCCACACCGCGCAGCCCCGGGACCCTGGAGCGCGGGGCGAAGCGACGTTGCAGCCATGCTGCTGCCCTGAGCAGAAGACAGGCCGCCAGCAGATTGAGCAGGAGCTGCGGCAGTATCCCTTTGAGGATAATCATCCAGAGGGCACCAGCCTCGGCAAAAAAACCGAGAGCAAAGAGAACCAGGGCGGCCTGCAGCAGGGTGCCGGCCGAAACCAGCAGCAGCAGAAGTACCGGGCTTTCGGTATTAAGCCGGGCGGCCGCGCCGCGCACAGCCAGAAAAGTGCACAACAGGGCGAGGCCATGGAGGCCGGGATAACCGGCAGCGAAGACATCCTGGAGGCAGCCGAGGAGATAGGAGAGTGCGCCGCCGCGAACATAGCCTTCGTTAAGCCCGAGATAGACGACGAGAATCAGCAGCAGGTCAGGCTTGAAATGCAGTGGCAGCATGGGCGGCAGCAGGGTCGTCTGCAGAACGAGAAAGATAAACCCGAGAGGAAAATAGACTAACGTCCGCGTCATCGACGCTCCTTGAGCAGGACGAGGACTTCCTCCAACCGGTAAAAATCGACGGCCGGCGTCACTTCGACGCTCCTGAACAGACCGAAACCACCCGGACTTACCCGGCTCACCGTGCCGACGGTCAATCCCTTGGGGAAGACCCCGCCTGCCCCCGAGGTGACGATCAGGTCCCCTTCCTCGATCTCTTCCCAATGCATGGCAAAATCGAAGCTCAGCAGATTCCCCTGCCCCCGACAGATCCCCCGGGCACGGGTACGCTGGACCAGTCCGGCAATCGCCGAGGAACCATCAGTGGCGAGGAGTACTTTGGACTCGCTGGCGGCGCTCTTGATGACCCGGCCGACCACTCCCTCGGCCACCACCACCGGCATCCCCTCATGCACCCCGTCCTGGCGGCCGCGATCGATGAGCACGGTACGAAACCAGCTGGAAGCGTCCTCGGCAATCACCCGCGCCGGGACCGCCTGGCTCTCAGTCTCCTCACGAAAGGCGAGCAGCCGGCTCAGGCGCTCGTTCTCCAGGCGGACCTCGGTGAGTTGCACCAGTTCGGAGCGCAGTCGACGGTTCTCCGCCGACAGCCGGAGGACCTCCGGAGAGTTGCCGAATATTCCAAGGAAGCGGTTCCAGACCCCGGCCACGCCGTCGGCGAGGATATCCATCCCGCCCTGCACCGGAGCGGTGAGCCCGAGCACGGTCCTCTCGAAGACGTTGGTGGTTTCCCTTTGTCGCAGCTGAGCCGAATAAAGCAGCAGAGCGGCCAGGATGAGGCATCCTGCCAGCAGGGGCGTCCTGTATTTTCGCAGCAGTTCAAGCATCCGTTGCTTCCCGGCACCGGCGAAAAAAGGGAGGGCCCGCGGCCCTCCCGTCCTGTTTCCGATTTCGGATTATAGAATAAAACCACAGGCCGCTGCTACCCCCCATGAGGAGAAAACCCGCCGGCCCTAGGAAGAAATGGTTACCCGCTTGAGCAGGTCGAGTTCGTCCAGCACCTTGCCGGAGCCGAGTACGACGCAAGAGAGCGGGTCCTCGGCGATAACCACCGGCAGGCCGGTCTCCTCGCGCAGCAGGGCATCGAGGTTCGCCAGGCAGGCGCCGCCGCCGGCCAGCACGATCCCCTTGTCGACTATATCGGCCGCCAGTTCGGGCGGCGTGCGCTCCAGGGCGATGCGCACCGCCTCGACGATGGCGTTGACCGACTCGGCAATCGCGTCACGAATCTCATCGGAATCGATTTCCAGGGTCTTGGGAATGCCGGAGACCAGATCGCGTCCCTTGACCTCCATCGTCCGCACGTCGCCCCCCGGATAGGGGTAGGCGCTGCCGATCTCGATCTTGATCTGCTCGGCAGTCCGTTCGCCGATCAGCAGGTTGTACTTGCGTTTCATGTACTGCACAATCGCCTCGTCCAGCTTGTCGCCGCCAACCCGCACACTCTTGGCGTAGACGATACCGGCCAGGGAGATGACCGCCACCTCGGTCGTGCCGCCGCCGATGTCGACGATCATGTTGCCGGAGGCTTCGGTGATCGGCAGACCGGCGCCGATGGCAGCGGCCATCGGTTCCTCGATCAGATAGACTTCCCGGGCACCGGCCGACTCGGCCGACTCCTTTACCGCCCGCTTCTCCACCTGGGTGATTCCCGAGGGGACGCAAATGACGATGCGGGGCCGTATCAGGGTCTTGCGGTTGTGGACCTTCCTGATGAAATAGCGCAGCATTTCCTCGGTGATGTCGAAGTCGGCGATGACTCCGTCCTTCATCGGCCGGATGGCGACGATACTGCCCGGAGTCCGCCCGAGCATTTTCTTGGCCTCCATGCCGACCGCCAGGACCTTCTTCTGGCCCATGGCGTCCTTCTGTACCGCGACCACCGAGGGCTCGCTGACCACGATCCCCTTCCCCTTCAGATAGACCAGGGTATTGGCTGTCCCCAAGTCGATGGCCAGGTCGTTGGAAAACATCCCGAAGATGGCGTCGAATAGATTGAACATGTCTGGAAGGGCTCCTTTCACCCCGTTGCAAGGGGATTTTCCCCTCACGTGAAAATAGTGGGCACATTAGCAAAAACCCCGTTGTTTTTCAAGAACTAAAAGGAAAAGGTATTGCAATTGCCCCCCTGATTGTCTAACATGCGGCACTGTTCTCAAGAGCTGCGCCAACACGCCAAAGGAGAGGCTTATCGATGTTGGATCTGATCCGGAAAAAGCAGAAATCGATTATCATCAAGGTAGTTTTCTGGGCCATCATTGCCACTTTCGTCGGGACGATATTTCTCGTCTGGGGCAAGGGGTCCGACGGCGACCAGCAGGATTCGACCGTGGCAGTCACCGTGAACAAGACCCGGGTCGGCTTCGATGCGTACCAGTCTGCTTACAACAATCTCTACCGACTCTACCAGAACGTCTACCGGGAGCAGTTCACCCCCGAACTGGAGAAACAGCTGCGTCTGCAACAGCAAGCTCTCGACAGCCTGATCGAGCAGACCCTGCTGATCGAGGAAGCGGAGCGGATGGACCTCAGCGTGACGCAGAAGGAACTGGTCGCAGCGATCGCCGCGGTACCGGCATTCCAGGAAAACGGCGCCTTCAGCAAGGAGCGATACCTGCAGGTGCTGAACT
>DASPGW010000151.1 GCA_035620395.1 Desulfuromonadales bacterium
ATCGGCTCGATCCTGCTGCCGGCCATGGTCAAGCAGGGCTACCCGATGAAATTCGGCGTCGGCGTCATCGGCACTTCCGGCGGGCTGGGGATTCTCATCCCCCCCTCCATCGTCATGGTCATCTATGCCGTTTCGACCAATGCCTCGATCGGCCGGCTGTTCATCGCCGGCATCATCCCGGGGCTGCTGCTGGCGTCGCTGCTGATGTTCGTCACCTGGTTCGTGGCCAGGAAGCGCAACTATCCCTGCCTTCCCAAGGCGAGCCTGGCGACCCGGCTGCGCGCTTTCCGCGAGAGCATCTGGGGACTGCTGCTGATCGTGGTGGTCATCGGCGGCATCTACACCGGCATCTTCACTGCCACCGAGGCGGCGGCGATGAGCGCCGTCTACGCCTTCTTTGTGGCGGTCTTCGTCTACCGCGACATGAAGCTTAAGGATGTCCCCAAGACCCTGCTGGCGGCGGCCAACATGTCGGCGATGATCCTCTACATCATCACTAACGCGGTCCTCTTCTCCTTCCTGCTCACCTCCGAGCAGATCCCGCAGCAGCTTACCGACTGGATCACCCACCTCGGGCTGGGGAGCGTCGGCTTCCTGATCATGGTGAACCTGCTGCTGCTGGCGGCCGGCAACTTCATGGAGCCCTCCTCGATCCTGCTGATTACCGCGCCGCTGCTCTTCCCGATGGCGATGCAACTGGGGATCGACCCGATCCACCTTGGGGTGCTGATGACGGTCAACATGGAAATCGGCATGATCACCCCCCCGGTCGGCCTCAACCTCTACGTGGCCTCGGGGATCTCCCGGTTGGGACTGACCGAAACGACCAAAGCGTGCGCCCCCTGGATCCTGGTCATGCTGGCCTATCTGGTCCTGATCACCTACGTGCCGGCCATCTCCCTCTGGCTGCCGAATCTGCTGATGAAATAAACCGGCTCTCTTGTCGGGCACCACAAAAAAATCAGGCGGCGCCAGCTACCCGGCGCCGCCTGATTCCCGTCCAACCCACCTTCATTCCAACCTTAGCCTTCGTCCCTGCCGAAATTGTGGAACTCGTTCAGGTTGCTGAACTCTCCCCAGGCCAGGTATTCGTTGGGTGCATTGACGAAATCGTAGAGCTTGCGCAGGCTCTCGAGTTCCCGCCGCTCCTCGGAGGCAATCCGGCGAAGCAGCCCCTGCACTTCGGGATTCGGCTCACGCTGTGCGGCATCCTCATACAGACGACAGATCGCCGTCTCGACCCGCATGACATAATGGTAGGCTTCCAGGTCGCTGGTTATCTGCAACGCCTCGCGCTCGTTCAGGACATCCTCGAAGATGTTGCCGGCGTTCTCAAGAACGCTGGAATCCTGCATGGTGGTCGAGCGGACCGTTGCCTTCATCACCCGGAACCGTTCCAGCAGTTCCTGCTCGTCCTCTGCCATCATTGAGAAGATGGTGCTGACCCCGGCCTCGCCGGCTTTTGCGGCCACGTTGCGGTAGAACGTCCGACCGCTGCGTTCAATCTCCATGGCAAAATCGAATACGTTCATCATCGGCTCCTTCTGCTGGCAGCAGAAAATGCGACCCGGCTGCCGCCAGCTTAATTTTTCTTTACTTTCCACAACTTACGGCTTTAAGTATAATGTATCGCCATTGCGACGGGTGTCAAGCTGCCGGCCGTTGGGGGGAAGACGCAGACAGAGATTGAACCAGGAGAGGGGGAAAAACCTTTACTCCTCACGCGAAGCCGCGAAGAACGTTTTCCCTGGTTGTTTGGGTAGCAGAATGATCAAGAAAAAAGCTGGAGAGGGGAACCTCAGCGGAGGCTCAAGGGATAGTTGGCGCGAAAAATCGTGCCTGCGCTCTCGCAACTGGTGAAGGAAACCTCGCCCTGCAGATAGCCGCTCAGCAGGCGCATGCTGTAGGTACCGAGGCCGCGACCGCAGCCTTTGGTGGAGAAGGAGCGCTGGAAGACCTGCAGCTGCTCCTTGTGGGGGATGACCGCCGGGTTGTGCACGCTGAACTCAACACGGCCGTCGACCTGCCGGCAGCCGACAGTCACCGTTTCCCCCGTCCGCGAAGCCTCCAGGGCATTCTTGATCATGTTTCCCAGAACGCGGCCGAGCAGCGTCCGGTCACTGACCAGGGCGACCTCCGCAACAGCCGGATCGAGCAGCAACCGGCGGTTCTCGGCCGCTTCATGGCGCCGGTAGATTTCCACCAACTGTCGCAGAAATTCGCCGGACCGGATCGTTTCCGGATGCACCCGCAGTTCCCTGCTTTCCGCCGCGGCGACAGTTCTCTGCGCCTGAATCTCATCAATTACCCGTTCGGAGGCGGCGTGAATCAGGGCAAAAATATCTTCCTTGTCGACCGGATCGTAGTCGCGGAGCAATTCGGCGAAGCCCTTGATGCTGCCGGCGACATTGAGGATGTCATGAAAGAAAAGGCTCTCCAGAACGACACGACGTTTTTCGTGGCTGATGTCGCTGACGGCAAAAACGGTGAACTTTTGGTCCCGGTAATCGAGCGGAACGGCATGGACCTCCAGATCCATCGCCTCCATTTGCCCCTGAACGCAGCGGGTGATGCGGCACTCGCGCACATCCTTTTTTCCGGCAAGGCCGGCGAGGATCGCGAGCACCGCGCCGCAGGTGCTGCAGTTTTCGGTAGTCCCGCATCCTCCCTCGGTGCGGCGGGCATGGATGCAGTCGAGCGCCTCACCGGGACGCAGCCCGCTGAGCGGTTCCCGGCCATCAACTCCGACCAGCGACTGCAGAGCCTGGTTGGCATAGACGATCTGCCGGTGGGCATTGAGAATGGCAAGGATGCTGGGGACGGCATCGAGCAGACGCCGGGGGAGGGTTTCGGCAGAGAAATAGGCGACCTGCCGCCGCAGGTCTGATTCTGCGGCCCGCTCAGCGGGAGCAAACCGGGTGGGCATCCTGCTGCCGAACCTGGCGGCGGGTTGTACGGCATCGATAAACATGTTTCCTTGATACCGCACCTCCGCATCCCCTGTCAATCCAATAGACGCGACCTGCGGCGCACCGCCTGGACAAGGCCGCTACTTCCCATCCTTCTCCGTCTCCTTGGCGGGGGCAAACTTGCGCAGCGCCTCCGCCATCTCCCGCAGACGCCGATCAACCAGGAAGTTCACCGTCCCTTCCGGCCAGGAACCGTCCGGCTGGCGTTTACCGGCTGGCCGGCCGGTGAGGATTTCTACCCCCTCGTCGATGGTGCCGACCGCCCAGATATGGAATTGTCCTTCACGGACGGCCGCAACGACCTCCTCCTTCAGCATAAGATTTTTCACGTTCTGCACCGGGATGATGACCCCCTGGTCGCCAGTCAGCCCCTTCGCCTTGCAGACCGAAAAGAACCCCTCGACCTTTTCGTTGACCCCGCCGATCGGCTGGATCTGCCCGCGCTGGTTGACCGACCCGGTCACGGCGATCCCCTGCCGGAGCGGCAGTGCGGCCAGCGACGACATCAGGCCGTAGAGCTCGGTGGAGGAGGCGCTGTCACCTTCGACGCCGGAATAGGACTGCTCGAAGCAGATGGAAGCGGCCAGGGTCAGCGGCTTGTCCTGGGCGAAGCGGTCGCCGAAGAATCCCGAAAGGATCAGCACCCCCTTGTCGTGGATCGGCCCTGAGAGTTTGGCCTCCCGCTCGATGTTGACCATCCCCCCCTTGCCGAGATAGGTACGCACCGTTACCCGCGAAGGCTTGCCGAAAGAGTAATCCCCCAGCAGGTAGACCGAGAGGCCGTTGACCTGGCCGACCACCTCACCTTCAGTGTCGACCAGCAGGGTTCCCTCTTCGATCATCTCCTGGATACGCTCCTCGACCTTGTTGGCGCGGTAGATTTTCGCTTCGATGGCCAGCTCGACGTGGGTGCGATCGACCTTGTCCGCCCCGTGCTGCTCGGCATAGAAAGCCGCTTCGCGGATCAGATCGGCGATATCGAGAAAGCGCGAAGAGAGTCGGTGCTTGTCCTCGATCAGGCGGGCGGCGAACTCGACCACGCGGGCGACGCCGGCCGGGCTGAAATGGCGCAGTTCCTCCTCGGTGCACTTGGCGGCGACGAACAGGGCATACTGCTGCACGTTCTCCCAGGTGTTCTTCATCATCCCGTCAAAGTCGGCCTTGACCTTGAAGTACTTGCGAAAATCGATGTCGAACTGATGCAGCAGGTAGTAGAGCAGCGGCGGGCCGATCATGATGATCTTGCACTTCAGGGGGATCGGCTGCGGCTTGAGGGAGACGGTCGCGATCAGCCGGAACTGCTCGGCCATGTCTTCGATCTTCACTTCCTGGTTGCGGATGCAGCGTTTGAGCGCCTCATAGGAGAAGAGGTTGATCAGAACCTCCCGGCAGTCGAGGATCAGGTAGCCGCCGTTGGCTCGGTGCAGGGCGCCGGGCTTGATCATGGTGAAGTTGGTGGTGGCGCCACCCATCTGGATGATGTGATCAATTCGGCCGAAGAGGTTGAAATAGGTCGGATTCGCCTCGTAGACGACCGGCGCCCCTGCCCGTTCGCTGTTGTCGAGGAAGAGGTTGACGCGATAACGGTCGAAGGAGGGGGGTTCCTGGCCGCCGATCTTCAGCCCGGGGATAGCGATCTTGGGCCCCTCCGACGGTCGGAACTCGTCGATGCGGTCCAGAATGTCCTTCTTGCAGTTGGCAAAATGCTCCAACACTTTTTCATGTTTTTTGAACTTTTCTTCCAACTCCTCGAACAGGTGGCCGATGGCAAAGAGCATGACGTCCTTTTCCATCTGGACGATCGCCTCACGCATCTCCTTTTCCAGGTCCCGTCCCTGCCGCAGCACGTCGTTGAGGTGGTCCTGCAGTTCGGTCCCCCGCCGGTCGATATCCCCCTTCTCATCATCGGAGAGGTTTTCGTACTCCTGCTGGGAAAGAGGGTGGCCGTCCTTGGTCGGCACCAGGGCCAGGCCGCTCACCGTCCGCTGCAGGAGAAAACCCTGCTCATTGGCGCGCTCTTCCAGCTCCTGAAAAAGCTTCTTGTTCTTTTCCTGCTGTTCCGAGGCGATATGTCCCTTCTGTTCCTCGTACTCCTTGCTCTCGAAAACCTTGGGAATCTCCTCGGCGAGCCGGCCGACCAGGGTTTCCACGTCCTTGTGCAGTTCCTTGCCACAGCCGGCCGGCAGATGGATGTACCGGGGACGGGTGCCGTCGTCGAAGTCATGCACGTAGCACCAGTCGTCGGGAACCGCTTCGCCCCCGGCCCGCTTGGCGAGAATCTTCTTGATGGTGGAGGAGCGGCCGGTACCGGGTTCGCCGAGGATGAAGATATTGAAGCCGCTGTTATTTATGCCAAGACCGAACTCGATGGCGGTGACGGCCCGGTCCTGGCCGATGGTCTCCTCCAGGGCCGGCAGATCACGGGTGCTTTCAAATTCGAACTGCGCCGGGTCGCAGCGCCAGGTCAGCTCCTCGGGAGCCAGGCGAAACTGTTCCACAAGTTACTCCTTCTCTTGTCCGTAATTGCAGGTCACCAGGGTGACGGGAGCTTCCAGATAACTCTTCAGAGTCCCAAGAAACTCGGCGGCATCGGCGCCGTCGAGGGTGCGGTGGTCGGCGGAGAGGGTCAGGCGCAGAATCGGCGCGATGCCAGGTTCTCCCTGGTCGTCGACCACCACCTCCCCTTTCACCGTCCCCACCGCCAGCACCGCCGCCTGTGGCGGCGTGATGATGGCGCTGAACGACTCTACTCCGAGCATCCCCATGTTGGAGATGGTGAAGGTTCCTCCCTCGAGATCGGCATGAACCAGCTTGCCGAGATGGGCCTTGTCGGCCAAATCTCGGGTCCGGCGGCTGATTTCCTTGAGCGAAAGGTTGCCGCAGTCGTGAATCACCGGGTTGTAAAGACCTCGTTCGGTGGCGACGGCCATGGCGATGTTGATCGACTCCTGCTCCACCGCCTCGCCGTCGATCCAGAGACTGTTGACCCAGGGATGCTCATGCAGGGAGCGGGCAGTCGCAGTGACGATGAAATCGTTGATGCTGACCTCGAGGTCCTTGCGGAAACGGATGACGTCGGTCATGTCGACGGCAACGGTGACGAAGAAGTGCGGGATATTCTGCCAGCTCTCGAGCATCTTGCGGGCAACGATCCGGCGGATCTTCACCGATTTGCCGGCCGCCCGTTCCGGCTTGGCGCCGGCTTCCGCCGGCGGCGGTGCTATCTGCGGCGTTGCCCGCTCGACATCGGCCAGCACGATGCGCCCGCCCGGCCCCGTTCCGCGGATGCGGCCGATATCAAGCCCCTTTTCCAGGGCTATCTTGCGGGCCACCGGCGAGGCTGAACCACCCTGTTCCAGAGGCGGTGCCGAGCGTTTGAGCATCCTCTCCTCGGCCTTCTCCTCGGCCTTCTCCTCGGCCTTCTCCGCAGGCTTCTCCTCGGATTTTTCCGCGGGTTTCTCCGCAGGCGTCCTGGCTTCTTCCGTTACGGGTTCCGCCTTCCCTTCGCCGTCGAAAACCGCGATCACGGTACCGACCGGAACCGTCGCCCCCTCGTCGACCTTGAGCGCGCGCACCAACCCGTCCTCGAAGGCCTCCATCTCCATCGCCGCCTTGTCGGTCTCCACCTCGGCGATGATCTGCCCCTTGCTGATCCTGTCTCCCTCCTTGATCCGCCACTGGAGGATGGTTCCTTCCTCCATGGTGTCGCTCAGCTTGGGCATGGTGATTTCAATCGGCATCGTGTTCCCCATCTCCTGTGCAATTCATGTTTTATGTTTAATGTAGGGGGCGGGTCTCAGTGCCGCCCCTACAAAATCTCCCGAACCCGCGCCACCACCTGCGCCACGTCGGGAATCGCCGCCTTCTCCAGCGCCTTGTTGTACGGCATCGGCACGTCCGCCCCGCCGACCCGCAGCACCGGCGCGTCAAGGTCGTCGAAGGCGGCCGCCACGATGCGGGCGACGAGCTCCCCGCCCCAGCCGCCGGTCAGCCACGACTCCTCGACGGTCACCGCCCGGTGCGTTTTTCGCACCGACGCGAGCACTGTCGGCATGTCAATGGGGTTGAGCGCGCGCAGGTCGACCACCTCCGCCTCGATGCCGTCCCTGGCCAGTAGCTCGGCCGCTTCGAGACAGACGTAGACCATGCGGGAGACGGCGAGCAGGGTCACATCCTTCCCCTGACGCTTGACGTCCGCCACCCCAAGGGGGATGGTGTACTCGCCGTCGGGTACCTCTCCCTTGGTGGCGTAGAGACCCTCGTGTTCGAGGAACATCACCGGGTCGTCACTGCGGATGGCACTCTTCAGCAGCCCCTTGGCGTCGGCGGGGATGGAGGGGATGACGACCCGCAGCCCCGGGCAGTGCATGAAGAGAGCATCGAGGGTATGCGAATGCTGGGCGCCGAGTTGGTGGCCGGCGCCGCCCGGGGCGCGGATGACCAGGGGGACGCTGCACTGGCCGCCGAACATGTAGCGGGCCACCGCTGCGCTGTTCATGATCTGGTCCATGGCGACGATGGCGAAATTGACCGTCATCAGCTCGGCAATCGGCCGCAGGCCCGCCATCGCCGCACCGCAGGCCAGGCCGACGATCCCCGCTTCGGCGATGGGGGTGTCGACCACCCGCTTGTCGCCGAATTTGGCCAACAGGCCGCGGGTGACCTTGAACGAGCCCTCATAGAGACCCACATCCTCACCGAGGATGAAGACCGCCGGGTCCCGCTCCATCTCCTCGCGTATCGCCTGGTTCAAAGCCTCGCGGCAGGTGATTTCGGGCATGGATTACTCCAGCTAACGGTAGGGGCGACCCGTCGGGTCGCCCGGGCGAGGCATCGCCTCGCCCCTACATTGCCATTTAAAATTTCGCATACACATCTGTCCACAGCTCTTCTGCCGCCGGCTCGGGACTCTCCTCGGCGAAGCGGATCGCAGCCTCGATGCGCTGCTTCTCCTCGGCATCGATCTGGTCGAGCTGCTCGCGGCTCGCCCGGCCCTCGGCAATCAGTCGTTCGGCGAAGTTGGGGATCGGGTCGCGCTCCTGCCAGATCTTCTTTTCCTGCTCGCTGCGATAGGTTCCGGGATCGGAGATGGAGTGCCCGCGGAAGCGGTAAGTGATCGCTTCGACATAGGTCGGACCGCCCCCTTCGCGAGCCCGCTGCACTGCCTGACGCACCGTCTCGTAGACCGCCAGCACGTCCATGCCGTCGACCTTTACACCCGGCGTCTCGTAGGCGCAGCTCTTCTTGTAAAGCTGCTCGACGGCACTGGCCCGGGCGACGCTGGTGCCGATACCGTAGCCGTTGTTCTCGCAGACGAAAACCACCGGCACCTGATAGAGGGCGGCCATGTTCATCGCCTCGTGGAAAACCCCCTGGTTGGTGGCACCATCGCCGAAAAGGCAGACCACCACCTCGTCGCTCTCGCGGTAGAGGATGGCAAAACCGATCCCGACCGCCAAAGGAAGGTGGCCGCCGACGATGCCGTAGCCGCCCATGAAACGCCGCTCGGCATCGAACATGTGCATCGAGCCGCCTTTCCCTTTGCTCACTCCGGTCGCCTTGCCGAAGAGCTCGGCCATCACGACGTCGGGCGGCGTCCCCTTGGCGAGAATCAGGCCGTGTTCGCGGTAGGCGGCGATCATGTAGTCTTCCTGGTGCATGGCGTGGGCGACGCCGACGCCGACCGCTTCCTGGCCGCTGTAGAGATGCAGGAACCCCCCCATCTTTCCCTGGCTGTAGAGCTTGGGGCAGGCCTCCTCGAACTCCCGGATGCGGACCATGTCACGGTACATGGCCAGCAGCTCCCGCGGTTCCAGCAGCGTGCGCTCCTTTTTCCCTTTCATGCCGGCTCCTCTGCTGCACAAGCCTCCGAACAAACTTGCCTTCTCCGGTAAATACTAACAACGATCGGGTCGATGGCAAGCCGCGCCTTGTCCCGACGCGCCGGGCAGGTAT
>DASPGW010000152.1 GCA_035620395.1 Desulfuromonadales bacterium
ACGACGGGGTCGATGGGCTGAAAAAGCTGTCGAGTGACAAATTCGACCTGATTTTCACCGACATCAACATGCCGATCATGGACGGACTCAAACTGGTGAGCCTGGTGCGCAACGATGCAGGCTACAAGCAGGTGCCGATCGTCATCATTACCACCGAAGGGGCGAGCGAAGACCGGGAGCGCGCTCTGGCGCTGGGTGCAAACGATTATATCACCAAACCGATACAGACCACCCAGATACTCGACGTCGCCAAGCGTCTGCTCAACCTCGGCGCCTGACCGCCGTCCCCGCCGGCCGGTAAGCGTCTTCCCTGGTGAGGGTTGACAACTGCCGTGCCTGTTATGTTAAATATCCGGGTTCGACCGACTGTTGCCGGTCTGCCTTTTTCTGACCACCATGGAGGCTCTTTTGGCAAAAGAAGAAGCAATCGAAGTCGAGGGAAAAGTCCTCGAACCTCTCCCCAACGCCATGTTCCGGGTTGAACTGGACAACGGCCACATCGTGCTGGCTCATATCTCCGGCAAAATGCGCAAGTTTTACATCCGCATCCTTCCCGGTGACCGCGTGACTGTGGAACTCTCTCCCTACGACCTGACCCGTGGACGGATCACCTACCGGGAAAAATAGGCCCGTTCATCACTGCCCCGCCGGACCTTGCGCGTTCTGTCCTGCAGCCACGGCAGGCCGGCGGCCTCAGCATTCGTGGCTGGATGCGATTTTTTAAATTGAGGGCAACTGATACCGGCACAAGCCGGTATTCCTGTTTCTTACCGGCGGCCGTCCGGTCGCGGAGGACCTATGCAAGAGCGCTACAACGCCGGGGCAATCGAAAGCAAGTGGCAGAAAGCCTGGGAAGAACGCAGTACGTTCAAGGTTGCCGAGACCCCAGGCAAGGAAAAATTCTACCTGCTGGAGATGTTCCCCTATCCCTCCGGCCGCATTCACATGGGGCACGTGCGCAACTATTCCATTGGCGACGTCGTGGCCCGCTTCAAGCGCCTGCAGGGTTACAACGTCCTGCATCCCATGGGCTGGGACGCCTTCGGCATGCCGGCCGAGAATGCCGCTATCCAGCACGGCACCCATCCGGCCAGGTGGACCTACGAGAACATCGACAACATGCGCGCCCAGCTCAAGAAGATGGGGCTCTCCTACGACTGGGACCGGGAGCTGGCGACCTGCGATGTCGACTACTACAAGTGGGAGCAGCTGATCTTCCTGCGCATGTTCGAGCGGGGGCTGGCCTACAAGAAGAGCTCCTTCGTCAACTGGTGTCCGGACTGCCGGACCGTTCTGGCCAACGAGCAGGTGGAGGACGGTTGCTGCTGGCGTTGCGACAACGAAGTCGAGCAGAAGGAGCTGGAGCAGTGGTTCTTCAAAATCACCGACTATGCTGAAGAACTGCTCGACTGGACCTTCCGGCTGCCGGGCTGGCCGGAGCCCGTGCTGATCATGCAACGCAACTGGATCGGCCGCTCCACCGGCTGTGAAATCGACTTCCCGCTGGAGCATTCGCTCAAGAAGATCCGCGTCTTCACCACCCGGCAGGATACCCTCTACGGCGCCACCTTCATGAGCCTGGCCCCGGAACATCCCATGGCTCTCGAGCTGGCGACCGACGGGCAGCGGCCTGCCGTCGAGGAGTTCATTGCCCGCGTCAGACGGCAAGAGAAAGCCAGACGGACCAGTGAGGATTTCGAGAAAGAAGGGGTCTTTACCGGCTCCTGGTGCATCAATCCGGTGACCAGGAAAAGGATGCCGATCTACCTGGCCAACTTTGTCCTGATGGATTACGGCACCGGCGCGGTGATGGCGGTCCCCACCCACGATCAGCGCGATTTCGAGTTTGCCCGCAAATACGACCTGCCGCTGACGGTGGTCATCCAACCGGAAGGACCGGCCCTCGATCCGGCGGCCATGGCCGAGGCCTGGACCGGGCCCGGCACCTTGGTTCATTCGGCAGCCTTCGACGGTCTGGGGAACGAAGCAGCCAAGGAGGCGATCGCCGACTACCTGCAGAAGGAAGGGATCGGCAAGAAGACGGTGAACTATCGCCTGCGCGACTGGGGCGTGTCGCGCCAGCGTTACTGGGGTACTCCGATCCCGATCATCTACTGTGATGTCTGTGGTACGGTTCCGGTCCCCGAGCAGGACCTGCCGGTCATTCTTCCCCGGGATGTCGAATTGACCGGCGAGGGGGGGAGCCCGCTGGCCAAGAGCAGCGCCTTCGTCAACGTCACCTGCCCCCAGTGCGGCGAGGCGGCCCGCCGCGAAACCGACACCTTCGACACCTTTGTCGAGAGCTCCTGGTATTTCGCCCGCTATGCCTGCCCGGATTTCCCCTCGGCGCCGGTTGACCGCCAGGCTGCCGAGTACTGGCTGCCGGTCGACCAGTACATCGGCGGGATCGAGCATGCCGTCATGCATCTGCTCTACGCCCGCTTCTTCACCAAGGTCATGCGCGATCTCGGCATGATGAACGTCGACGAACCCTTCGCCAATCTCCTGACCCAGGGGATGGTTTGCATGGAAACCAGCGCCTGTCCGCAGCACGGCTGGCTCTACCCGGAGGAGGTGACCGACGGCCGTTGCACAAAGTGTGGAGCGGCGGCCATCGTTGGGCGTAATGAGAAGATGAGCAAGTCAAAGAAAAACGTGGTCGACCCCGACAAACTCATCAACCGCTTCGGGGCCGACACCGCCCGGCTCTTCTCTCTCTTCGCCGCCCCGCCGGAAAAGGACCTGGAGTGGAATGAACAGGGGGTGGAGGGGTGTTCCCGCTTCCTCAACCGTGTCTGGCGGGTTGTCTACGACAATCTCGAGCTGATTGCCGACAGCGGTCCTGTCGGCACGGCCGAAGGGGAGGGGCGGACCCTGCACCGTCTGACCCATCGCACCATCAAGAAGGTTACCGAAGATATTGACGGGCGGTTCCATTTCAACACGGCCATCGCTGCCGTCATGGAATTGGTCAACGCCATCTACGCCTTCGAAGGCAAGGCTCGTCAGCCGGCCGTTCTGCGCGAGGCACTGGAGACGGTCGTTCGCCTGCTGGCCCCTTTTGTCCCGCATCTAGCTGAGGAGCTCTGGAATTGTCTGGGGAACGACGAGGGAATCGAGCGGGCCGGCTGGCCGGCATGGGACGCGGCGGCCCTGATCGAAGACGTGAAAGTCATCGTCGTTCAGGTCAACGGCAAGGTGCGAGGCAAGATTTCGGTCGCTGCCGACGCCGACGAAGAGACGGTCAAGCAGGCGGCTTTAACCGAAGAGAATGTGGCTCGTTTCATCGCCGGCAAGACCGTGAACAAGGTTGTCGTCGTTCCGGGCCGACTGGTCAGCGTGGTGACCGCATGAGAACCTTTGGCCTGTTGCTCGCGGCCTTGCTGCTGCTTGGCGGTTGCGGCTATCATCTTTCCGGCCGCAGCAGCAACCTGCCGTCCGACGTGCAGTCGCTCTATATTGAACTGTTCAGCAACCGAACCACCGAGCCGTTTCTCGAAAACAGCATCACCGACAGCGTGATTGCCCGTTTCGCCCGTAACCGTCCCCTGCGTCTGGTCGAGAAACGGGATAGCGCCGATGCTGTTCTCTCCGGTGTTGTCACCGCCTATGGCACCTCACCGATTTCTTACGACCGCAACGACGTGATCACCGAGTACCGTTCTACCCTGACCATAGCCGTCACGCTGCGGCAGGCTTCGGATGATCGCATTCTCTGGAAAGGCAGCATCGACTGGTCGGAAGAATATCCAGCCAACCTCGACAAGGGTGTTCAGGAGGACAACGAGGCCGTCGCCATTGCCGTGATCGCCGACCGACTGGCTCAGGAGCTTTATTTCCGGATCATGGAAAACTTCTGAGGCCCCGCTGGCAGACCCATGACCTACGCTGAATTGAACCGGGCCATCGAGGGACGGAGCGTTCCCTCTCTGCTGTTTCTCTACGGCGAGGAGACCTTTCTTCTCGACCGAACGCTTCAGCGTCTGCGTGACGTCTTCGTGCCGGCTGAGGCCCGGGATTTCAATTACAACCTCTATCACGGCAAGGAAACGCCTGCCGAGGTCATTCTCGATACGGCTCTCACCCTGCCGGTCTTCAACCCCCACCGTCTCGTCCTGGTGAAGGAGGCGCAGAACCTCTCCGCCGCCAGTTTCGATGACTTTCTTCCTTATCTGGACGATCCGGCGCCGGAAACGATCCTCGTTTTTACCGCCGACAAGATCGACGGCCGCAAAAAATTCTTTCAGGAATTCAAGAAACGCGGCGTTTTGATTGAATTCAAGCGCCTCTACGACAACCAGATTCCCACTTTCGTCAGAGAACAGGCGAAAGCGGCCGGTCGTTCCTTGACCGAGGATGCCATGGCGCTATTCTGTCGCCGGGTGGGGAGCAACCTGCAGGAGGTTCACAGCGAGCTCACCAAGCTGTTTGCCTATCTCGGCGAGCGCACCCTGGTTGATGCCGCCGACGTTGCCGCCGTTGTTTCCGACACCCGGATCGACAGTATTTTCGATTTGACCAATGCCCTCGGCGGCAGGGAGAAGGGAGAAGCGCTCAGGCTTTTGGCTCGACTGCTCGATGAAGGTGGCGTGCCGCTGGTGTTGCTGACCATGATGGTGCGGCACTTCCGTCAGCTCTGGAAAATCAGTGAACTGCTCGACCAAGGGGGCGGCACCAAGGAGATCGCCCGCCGTGCAGGGGTCAACCCTTATTTTGTCGATGGTCTGGTGGCCCAGGCGGGGCGTTTCTCGCCGGCCCGTTATCGGCGAATCTTCGCGCTTTTTCTGGATGCCGACCTGGCGCTAAAATCCAGTGGCGCGCACCCGGCAGCCATGCTGGAGAAGCTGGTCCTGGATGTCATGGCAGACGCCGGCACGGAGGTGTCCGGGAAATAAAAAAAGGGGCCGTAACGGCCCCTTTACGCTGTCTTTTATGTTTTGGCCGGTTCAGGCGAGGGCGTGAACCAGTTTGCTGAGCCGGGAAATCTTGCGGCTGGCGGTCGCCTTGTGAATCACCCCTTTACTGGCAGCCTTGTCGATGAAGGGGACGGCGCGGACAAGGGCCGAGCGGGCAGCTTCCCCGTCGCCGGCAGCGACGGCCTCGCGGACCTGCTTGACATAAGTCCGCATGGTGGACCGGATGTGGGTGTTGCGGGCATTGCGAACTTCGTTCTGACGATTTCTCTTGATGGCAGACTTGTGATTGGCCAAGGTTTTATCCTCCACGGTAAGTTGATGTTTGCTGGTCATATTAACGGAGACATTTTTAACATGCCGGGTTGTCCGAGTCAAGATAAAAAAATTCAAATCTATGTTAATAAACTGCGCTAAAACAGTCTGTTGCAGTGGTAAGCCATTGTATTAACAAAAAATAATCCCATCCGGCGGCGTAATGGCAGCAGCCTGCTGAAGTTTTCTGTATCGATTGCACACCATCATTGACGGTGAACTGAAAAGAGCAAGTCAAGATGTCTGAGAAGAAGCAGATTTCGAAAGCGACAGGTGTCATGGGGGTCGCCACCGGCCTGAGCCGCGTCGCCGGCCTGGTGCGAGACATCGTGGTCGCCGGCCTTTTTGGAGCCGGCTTTGCCACGGACGCTTTTTTCATGGCGTTTACCATCCCCAACCTGCTGCGCCGCTTTTTTGCCGAAGGCTCCCTGACCGCTGCCTTCGTGCCGACCTTTGCCGATGTCTATCACCGTCAGGGGGAGGTGGAGGCGCGGCGGGTGGCCAGCATCTGCTGGACCCTGCTGCTGATCGTCATGGCGGCGGTGACGGTGCTGGGAATCCTCTGCTCGCCTTGGCTCGTCCGCGCCATCGGTTTCGGATTCGCCGAAGTCGAGGGAAAGCTCGGGCTGACCGACTACCTCAACCGCCTGATGTTCCCCTATATCTTTTTCGTCAGCCTGCTGGCGCTGCTGACCGGCGTGCTGAATGTCCTTGGCCACTACTTCCTGCCGGCTCTCTCGCCGGTCTTTCTCAACCTGTCGATGATCGGCTGCGCCGTGCTGCTGGCACCGGCCTTCGAAGTGCCGATTACCGCCCTGGCGGTCGGCGTCCTGCTTGGCGGCGCGTTGCAGCTGCTGCTGCAGCTTCCCGCCCTGCATCGGAAAGGGATTCGCCTGCGGCTCGATTTCGGCTTCCGCCACCCGGCCGTCGTCCGCATCGCCCGGCTGATGCTGCCGGGGCTGATCGGGGTGGCGATCTACCAGATCAACGTCGTGGTAAGCCGGCTGCTCGCTTCCTTTCTGCCCGAGGGGAGCGTCTCCTACCTCTATTACGGGCAGCGCCTGTTCGAGTTCCCGCAGGGCATTTTCATCGTCTCCCTGGCCCAGGCCGTCCTACCCTCGATGAGCCGCCAGGCGGCGCTGCACGATGAGGCGGGGCTCAAGGAGTCGCTGCGCTTTGCCCTGGCGCTGATCGTGCTGGTGACGCTGCCCGCCGCGGTAGGCCTGATGCTCTGTGCCGTGCCGGCCTACAGCCTCTTCTTCATGGGCGGGGCCTTCAGCTTCGAGGACGTGCGGCAGACGGCACTGGCTCTGGCCGCCTACGCCCCCGGCCTGCTCTTCGTCGGGGTGAGCCGGGTGGTGGTGCCGACTTTCTACGCCATGCAGGACACCCGAACGCCGGTCTGGATCTCGTTCTGGACCCTGCTGGCCAACGCCGGGCTCGGCCTGCTTCTCATGGGGCCGCTGCGGCATACCGGTCTGGCCCTCGCCCTGACCCTCTCGTCGGTCTTCAATGCACTGGTGCTGATCTGGGCCCTGCGGCGCAAGATCGGCCGCCTCGGACTCGCGTCCGTCGGCACCTCGTTTCTGCGCCTCCTGCCGCTGACGGCGCTGATGGCTGCGGTCGTCTGGGGCATCCTCGGCTATGGAGAGTGGAGCGCTGCCGGCGGCCGCTGGCTCAAGGGGATGGTGCTGGGCGGGGCGTTGCTCGCCGGCATGGCGGTCTATGCCGGCGGCTGCCTGCTGCTGCGGATTCCCGAGGCGACCGAGGCAGCGGCGCTCTTCCGGCGCAAGCTGCTGCGCAGGGGGTAAAGGGATGCTGGAGACCGGTCTCGCATACCACCTCTGGCAGGCGCCGATCGGTTGGCTCGGTCTGGTTTGCGGAAAGGAGCGCCTGGTGGAAATTGTCTCAGAACCGCAGGCGACGGCCGTACGTGAGCGTATCGCACGGCTCTGCCCGGAAGCGCGAGCGCAGTGCTCCGCGGTCTGCGCAGAGGCGGTCCGGCAACTGGATGATTATTTTCACGGCCGCCGCCGTTGTTTCGAGCTGCCCCTGGCGCTGGATACGCTCACCCCCTTTACGGCCCGGGTGCTGCATACCCTGGCACAGGTCCCTTTCGGCTCGACGCTGACCTACGGGGAACTGGCCATGCTGGCCGGCTTCCCGCGCGCCGCCAGGGCCGTCGGCCGGGTTATGGCGACCAACCCCTTTCCCATCATAATTCCCTGCCACCGCGTGCTCGGCGCCGGCGGCAAGATGACGGGCTACTCCGGGGGGGAGGGGATCGCCACCAAACAGTGGCTGCTGCGCTTCGAGGCGGAAAAACTCTTGATTGCCGATGGGTAGCGGAAGGTTCCGATCCCCTCGTGCTCACGAGACATCCAGAGGGAGTTGCTGACCTTACTTTTTCGGCGGAGGACAGTCCATGATCGACACGTCTGTCAGCTACAGATATCACCTGCTCCTGCTTGCCGGCCTGGCGCTGGTCTTTCTCTGGTCGGCCGTCGAGCCGGCGGACCGCTTCACCTGGGTTCTCGAGGTACTCCCCGCCGTCATCGGGGTCATCGTCCTGATGGCGACCATTCGCCGGTTTCCCCTCACCGACCTCCTCTACCTGTTGATCTGGCTGCATGCGGTGATTCTGCTCGTCGGTGGTCACTACACCTATGCCGAAGTTCCCCTGTTCAACTGGCTCCGTGACAGTTTCGATCTGCAGCGCAATTACTACGACCGTGTCGGCCACTTTGCCCAGGGGTTCGTCCCGGCCATGATCGCTCGGGAGATCCTGCTGCGCACTTCGCCGCTGCAGCCGGGGAAATGGCTGTTCTTCATCGTTTCCTGCATCTGCCTGGCGATCAGCGCCGGTTATGAGTTCATCGAATGGTGGGTCGCAGTGGGCACCGGCACGGCCGCCGAGGCCTTTCTCGGCACGCAGGGGGATATATGGGACACGCAGTGGGACATGTTCCTGGCACTGTGCGGGGCGATCATCGCGCAGTTGACACTCTCCGGCGTGCATAGTCGACAGTTGGACAAGTTATTGAGGCCAGTCCGGTAAGAAGATTCTATGGTAACGAAATTAAAGCATCATCACAGAGACCTCAGAGCGGGAAACTGAGCAGACAGAGATAAAAGAACAGGGATATCCCTCTGTGATCTCTGGATATTTTCGGCGCTCAGTGGGGAAAGCTTCTGGCTTTTTATGAACCCAGGCCCGTGCAAGTCCTCTTTGACGGTCTGCATGGACTCAGTCGGCGAGTCGACCGGTCTGGCGCAGCGCTTCGTAGAGGATGATGCCGGCGGCCGTCGAGAGGTTGAGGCTGCGGACCAGAGGGGAAAAGATGGGGATGCGGATGCCGCACTCCGGGTGGGCGTCGAGCAGCTCTTCGGGCAGGCCTTGCGTCTCCTTTCCGAAGACGAGAAAATCACCGGCCCGAAAATCCGCCTCGATGTGGGATTTGCGGGCTTTTTTCGAAGTGTACCACCAGCGGCCGTCCGGATGCGCCGCCTGCAGTAGCGCCAGTGAATCCCAGCGACGCACATCGATGGCCGGCCAGTAATCAAGGCCGGCCCGGCGCAGTTGGCGGTCGTCTATGGCGAAGCCAAGCGGGCCGACGAGGTGCAGTATGGTGCCGGTGGCTCCGCAGAGACGGGCGATGTTGCCGGTGTTGGGCGGGATCTCCGGCTCGATCAAAACGATGTGGAAAGGAACGGCTTCCTTCATGGTCTTCCCGGCTTGTCCCGCCAGCGCCGGTGCACCCAGAACCACTGGTGGGGATCCTTGCGGACGGCCGCTTCGATGCATGAGGTGAGCCGCGCCGTTTGTTCGACGATGGCCTCGGGGGTGGGGTCGTTGGGGAGGCGAAGTGCCGGTTCGAAATAGACCCGGTAGCGATCGTCTCCGGTGCGGTAGGTGAATGCCGGCACGATCGGTACGTCGTATTTCATGGCAATCTGGGTGATGATCGGAGTGGTGTAGGCCGGGCGGCCGAAGAAATCGACCTTGACCGATGTCTTCGGCGAGGTGTGCTGGTCGAGCAGGACGCAGACCACGCGCTTCTCGGCAAGAGAACGGACAATTTTGCGTGCCCCCTGGCGGGCGTCGATGACGCGCCCGCCGCCAGCCTCGCGAAGCTTCTCGAAGTGCCGGCCGATGTAGGGGTTACGCATCTGTTTGGCGACAAAATCGGCGGGAAAGCCGAGTGCGCCGAGAAAGAAGGTGCCGACCTCCCAGAAGCCGATATGGCCACTCAGGAGGAACACCCCGCGGTCGAGGGCATAGGCATCGTGCAGGTTCTCGAGTCCGTGGATTTCGAAGAAGCTCTCGAGATCATGCCCGGCTTTGAATCTATCGACGAGCAGCATTTCGAAACCGCTCTTGCCCAAGTGGCGGAACATCTTCGCCATGATCGCGCGGATCTCAGCTTCCGATTTTTCCGGATAAGCCCGGCGCAGGTTGGCATGCGCAATTTGCCTGCGCCTCGGCAGCAGGTAGGGGGTGAGCGAACCGATACCGGCGCCGAGTTTGAGCGCCAGACGCCGGGGTAATACCCTGGCCACGGCGTTCAGTGCCAGAAACAGGGCATATTCGAAATAGTTTTTATAGTGTGAATTGGACAAGACGGCACTTCTCTATGATCTGAGTACAGCGGATGAACAGGCGGGTTGCGGGCGGCAAAACATAACATGTTTTGCCGTGGTGGGCAACAAAAAGGCTGCAAAGGGTAAGGTGGGAGCCGATCCTGGATGGGATGGACATGGCAAAAAGGGCGAGGCCTCCCGGGCCTCGCCCTTTTTGCTGTTTGCTGCGCGAATGCAATTACCAGCTTTCGCTGCCGTGGCAACTGGTCGTGCAGGTTTGGGTGGAAGTGTTGTAGCTGTTCACCCGGGTGGTGCCGCCGCCGATGGTGGCCCCGGCGGGTCCTTCCATGGTCGGCGTGTCGAGGCGGTTGAAGTGCGTGCTCGCCAATTTGGTGGTATTGTGACAGGCGGTGCATGCCTGCCGCGTGTGATCGCTTCTGCCGTGCTCTCCGGAGTTGTAGCTGTTGTACTGGGTGGTGCCGCGGGCATGGCAGGAGGTGCACTGGGTGTTGA
>DASPGW010000153.1 GCA_035620395.1 Desulfuromonadales bacterium
GGTGGCAACCAGGTTTTCCTGGTCGATCTCGAGGATTTTGTCCATCCGCTCGGTGGTCAGGACGATCCCCCCTTTGGTCGGCAGCGAACCGCCGGTGAAGCCGCTGCCGGCGCCGCGCGGGAAGACCGGGATCCGTTCGGCGTTGGCCAGTTGCATGATGCGGGCGATCTCCGCCGTGGAAGCGGGGCGGACCACCACCTCGGGCAGAAACTTCTGCTGGGTGGCGTCGTAGCTGTAGAGAATCAGGTCGGCCTTGTCCGTGTAGACGTTGCTGGCGCCGACGATCTCCTGCAGGGTTTTGATGATGCGGGGTTCGAGCATTGATCACAGTCCTCGATTGATTGTAGGGGCGAATCTTGTATTCGCCCAAGGGCGATCACCAGGATCGCCCCTACCAGATTATTTCACCATCGGCAAAACCGTCCCGCCATCGGGAATGATCACCGTGCGCGGATTCGGGGGCAGCTTTGCAAATGCCATCCGCAGCGCCTCGTCGAGATCGGCGGCCTTCTCCATTCCCATCTGCCGGGTTTCTTCCTCCCCCAGTTCGCTGACCAGGATGACCCGGTAACGCCTTGCCTTCATCAGGGTCGAGTAGGCGGTCTGGCCGTTGATCTCGTAGCGCTCGCGCAGGGCCGCCTCGAAGGCGTCCGGGTCCCGGTGGCGGAACCAGTCGAAGAAGGTGGCGTTGCCGAAGCCGTCCGGGCAGGCGGCGAGCAGGATGAGGGTGCCGCCTGCGCGCAGCGCGCCGACCCCGTAGTCGAGGGACTTGTGCGCCTGAATGAAGTTGATGTCCTTCGGCTGGCCGCCGCAGGAGACCACCGCCAGATCGGCCGGTGCGTCCAGCCCGACCGCGTAGAGCTTGCGGACCAGGTCGCAGGCGGCCAGATGCGCCTGCTCCATGTCGCCGGCGAAGACCACCAGCATCTCTTTCTGCGGCGACAGGACGGTGTTGAGCAGAAAATCCGGCTCGACCATGCGCGCCGCCGCCAGGATCGCCTCGTGCACCGGGTTCCCTTCCAGTACGCCGGTGGCCGCCCGGGGATGCCGGCCGCCGATTTCCGGCGGGTTGAGGACCCGGAAGTGCGTCGCCATGCAGGTTTCGCGCGCCGCCACCCCGGGGACCAGCCCCTTGCGGCCGCCGCCGAAACCGGCGAAGTAGTGGAAGCCGACGGTGCCGGTGACGATCACCCGGTCGGCTTCCATGACCCGGCGATTGACGGTGGCCGTCATGCCGTCGGCGGTGGCACCGATGGTCACCAGTTCGGCCGGGTTGTCGCAGTCGTGGTCGACGACCCGGATGCGGCCGAAGAGGGGACCGAGAATCTTGCGGTGCTCGCCTTCCGTCTGCTTCCGGTGGATGCCGAGGCCGACGAGGATCTCGATATCGTGGTCCGGAATGCCGCAGGCGTTGAGCCGCTCGACCAGCACCGGCAGGTAGACTTCGCTGCCGGTGTAGCGGGTGATGTCGGAGGTGACGACGACGACTTTTTCCCCCGGCCGGACGATCTCTTCCAGGGTGGGGGAGCCGATAGGAGCCTGCAGAGCATCGCGCACCAGCGCCGCCGGATCGGCGGGGGAGGGCGGCACCGTCGCCGTCAGGACGCGGGCTCCGTCGAGGCGGCAGGCATAGGTTCGGCTGCCGTATTTCAGCTCCAATTCGGCCATTGCTGACCTCCCGGGTAATTTGACCATGATACGGATTTTGCTCTAAAAGTGCAACCGTTCCGGTGTTTCCAGCTGATCGTTTCAGCTTGGATTTTTGATCCGAAAAAAATTACTCACGCGAAGCCGCGAAGAACGCGAAGTAAAATCAATTTGTCTTCAAAAAACAAATGTCACCCTTTTGGTGGTCGTTTGACCGTTCATTTAGGTTTCGTTCATATGATTTCGAATTTCTTCGCGCACTTCGCGGCTTCGCGTGAGACAGCATTTCCAGGGTTATTTACCGCCTCCCGGCCGTTCCAGCCAGAGCCCCGCCAGCAACAGCAGGAGAGCAAGACCAAGCCCCGGGTAAAGCGGGGGAATAGGGGGCCAGCCGGCTAGCCCGGCGGCTACCGTGCCGGCCGGCGCGAGAAAAATGGCCAGGGTGCCGGCCCGGGCGGGGGAGCGGCCGCGCAGGTAGACGGCGGCCAGCAGCGGCAGGCAGAGAGTGGCGCCGCGCAGTCCCATCGACAGGAAGCTCCACTGCAGGATGGTCGAGCCGAGGTTGAAC
>DASPGW010000154.1 GCA_035620395.1 Desulfuromonadales bacterium
CGATCGCCGCCTTTCTCCTGCTCATTGGGGGACCCGGAACGCGCTTCGGCCTTTGGGAATTTCGCTACGGATTCTTGATGATGCGCTGGGCCGCTAACCTGGGTCTGGTCTCCGCCGGTCTGGCGCTGACGCTCCTGATCATCCCCAGAACGCGCATCGGTCAAGGCATCTGGCTGTTGTCTGCGTGTGTCATCGGGTTGGGCGTCGCTTATGTGCCATGGCAGCTCCAGCAGCAGGCGCGATCGGTTCCGCCGATCCACGATATCACCACGGACACGCTCGATCCGCCAGAATTTATCGCGATCCTGCCGTTGCGTGCCGGTGCACCCAATCCGCCCGGATATGCCGGCGAGGAGGTGGCAAGACTGCAGCAGGAAGCCTATCCCGATCTAGGTTCTTACCGACTTGATGCTGGCGTCGAGATGGCGTTCGAGAAGGCGCTGGCGGCGGCGCGGAAGATGGGCTGGGAGATAGTCGCTGCCAATCCGGCAACCGGGCGCCTCGAAGCGACAGCGACGACTTTCTGGTACGGATTCAAGGACGACGTTGTCGTCCGGATCGGCGAAGACAACGGGGGCAGCGTAATAGATGTACGTTCCAAATCCCGCGTTGGACGAAGTGATCTCGGTGCCAACGCCTCGCGTATCCGCGCCTACCTGGAAGCGCTAAACACGATTGGGTTGTAACCGCCGAACTGGAGCGGATTGCGGAGGATCGAGGTCTTGCCTTCCAACGCCGGTTGAAGGTCTGTCATTGCCGGGTAGCCCGCAACATTCATCGGGCATTGCAAGGAATTGACCTGGTCCAACCCCTGATTCAGATGCTGCATTTTGTTGGTGATATAATTTGATTACCGTCTGTAGCAGCGTCGAACGAAGGGGGATAGTCATGGCGGCCAGAATACCCGAAGAAGTCGACAAGCTGTTTGCCCAAGCATTTTCCGCGGGCGATCTGCAGGCGCTGGTGGCGCTCTACGAACCCGACGCCACGCTGGTGCCGCAGCAGGGCCAGACCGTCACGGGAACGGCTGCCATCCGCGAGGCGCTCCAGGGCTTTCTCTCCCTTTGCGGCGAGTTCCGCATCGAGGTGAAGAGCGTCATCCCGGCAGGCGACCTTGCCCTGGTCAGATCAGACTGGAGTCTGGTGGGTACCGCTCCGGGCGGCTGCCTGATCGACCTTGCCGGCCGCGGCGTCGAGGTCGTCCGCCGCCAGCCGGATGGGACATGGCTCTATGTCATCGACAACCCCTTCGGCGGCAACCAGGAGCCTGTTCCCCACAAATGAACTCTGGGCCGGGAGCGAAAATGGAGCAGCCGTGAATCTTTTCTCTACCTACAGACTGGGCGACCAGGAACTTACGAACCGCATGGTGATGGCGCCGATGACCCGTAGCCGCGCCCTGGACGGCAATGTCCCGAATCCGCTAGCCGCTGCCTACTATGCACAGAGAGCTTCGGCCGGCCTGATCATCACCGAAGGGGCGCAGGTGAGCACGCAAGGGGTCGGCTACATCCGCACTCCGGGCATTCACTCGGCCGAGCAGGTCGCAGGCTGGCAGCAGGTGACCGAGGCCGTTCATCGGGCGAGAGGCAAGATCTTCGCGCAGCTTTGGCATGTAGGACGGGTGTCACATCCCGATTTCCACGGAGGTGAGCTTCCGGTCGCCCCTTCCGCACTTCCGGTGGAGGGGGAAGTATTCACTGCGCAGGGGAAAAAGGAAATCGTGCCTCCCAGGGCTCTCGAACCAGGCGAGATGCCGGGTATTGTCGAGCAGTTTCGCCGGGGAGCCGAAAACGCCAAAGCGGCGGGCTTCGACGGCATCGAGATCCATGGCGCCAACGGCTATCTGCTCGATCAGTTCCTGCGGGACGGCGCCAACCGTCGCAACGACGCCTACGGCGGCAGCGTGCGCAATCGCGCCCGTCTGCCGCTCGAAGTCACCGAAGCGGTGATGGGCGTCTGGGGACGGGAGCGGGTGGGCTACCGGATCTCGCCTTATTTCTCGGGGTATTCGATGTCCGATTCGAATCCGGTGGCAACCTACACGTACCTGGCGGCGGAACTGGGCCGGCTCAGGCTCGGTTATCTCCACATTTTCGAAGGGCTTTCCGGGTCCACGGCGCCGCCCGCCGGGGGAGCGCGGACCACCCCGCTTCTGCGCAAGCAGTTCAAGGGGACGTACATCGTAAACGGGGGCTATGACGTCGCCACGGCCAGCGCGGTGCTCGACCGTGGAGAGGCGGATCTCGTCGCTTTCGGCGTGCTGTTTCTGGCCAACCCGGACCTTCCCGAGCGGTTCAGACGCAATGCGTCACTCAATTCACCCGACTATACGACCTTTTACGTAGGGGAAGAAAAGGGTTACACGGACTACCCGGCACTGGCTTAGCGGAGGAGGGCATTACTTTGCCTCACCTGTCTGCCAGCCATACGCTGAAAATCGACCAGAGGTCGCAGGAAGCCCCCAGAACGTATTAAAGCAACGGCCACCCCGTCAACGCGAGGTGGCCATTTGTGTGTCTGAAATTTAGCCATCAATTATCAAGGGTTGTTTCTCAGATCCCCTGACCATCAAGATTCAACAGCAGCCATCCCGGCCCCCGACCCCTTTACTTTTCGGCCGAGCAGATCCCTGATCACGGCTAAGAGCTTCTGGAAGTCGATCGGCTTGGCCACGTAAGCATCCATGCCGGCATCAAGACATTTCTGCTGGTCCGTCGGGTAGACGTGGGCGGTCAGGGCCACAATGGGGACATGCCCGCCCCGTGACTCTTCCTGGACCCGGATGGCGCTGGTGGCCACGAAGCCGTCTATCAGCGGCATTTGCACGTCCATCAGGATCAGATCGTACCCCCCGGTCGCCCACCTTCTGACCGCCTCCTCGCCGTTGGCGACGCAATCGAAATCGAAGCCACTCTGCCGGAGCATGAGCCCCAGGATCTCCCGGATGATCTGATCGTCCTCAGCGACCAGCAGGCGCGGCCTGGCCGCACCCGCAGCAGCGGGCGCCGGCACCGGGCCGGCGGCTGCCGCTGGCGCAGGGGCAGGTGCTGCCGCCTCGGCTTCCCGCAGCGGCAGGGTGACGACAAAAGTGCTCCCCACCCCGGGCTCGCTGGCGAAGGAGATGTTCCCACCCATCCGTTCGGCCACCTCCTTGCTGATCGCCAGGCCAAGGCCGGTGCCGCCGAAACGGCGGGCATGGGAGGCATCCGCCTGGCTGAAGGGCCGGAAGATGGCATGCCGATTGTCCCCGGGAATGCCGATCCCGGTGTCGGCCACGGTGAAGGTGACCTCCTGACGCCCGTCGGCGGCCGACGCCCCGGCTGCCACCCGGACCGCCACCTGACCCTGTTCGGTGAACTTCACGGCATTGCCGACCAGGTTCAACAGTATCTGCCGGACCCGCCCTTCGTCACCCTCCATCAGTTTTGGGGTGCCTTGAGCGATTTCCAGCACCAGGTCCAGGCCCTTGCTCCGCGCTTCCTGGTCGAACTGATCCACCACCACCCGCACCAACTCATGGAGGAGGAACGGCTCTCTGACATAAGAGAGCATCCCCGCCTCGATCCGGGAGAAGTCGAGGATGTCGTTGAGGATGCGCAGCAGGGCGTGGGCCGACTTTTTCACCTTCTCCAGATACCCCCGCTGCTCGGTGGAAAGTTCGCCGAGGAGGGCGAGATCGAGCATGCCGAGAACGCCGGCCATGGGCGTGCGCAGCTCGTGGCTCATGTTGGCGAGGAACTGCCCCTTGACCCGGGTGGCCGCTTCGGCCGTCTCCTTGGCCTGGCGCAACTCCTCCTGGGTCCGGACCATTTGGTCGATGTTCAGCGCCGTGCCGAACCAGCGGACGATTTCCCCCGCTTCGTTGCGAATCGGGCGGCCGCACACCTTGAACCATTCGTACTCGCCGTCCTGCCTCCGGACACGGTATTCCAGGTCATAAGGGGCCCGTTCCTCGACGGCGTTGCGCCAGGCGGCAAAGGCACGTGGCCGGTCATCGGGGTGGAGCAGTTTGTTCCACCCGTCGCCCAGGTGCTCGCGCATCGGCACGCCGGTGAAATCGACCCATTGCTGGCTCTGGTAATCGCAGTAGCCGTCCGGCCGCGTGGTAAAGACCATTCCCGGTATGGACTCCAGTGTCTGACGGTAGAACGACTCGCTTTGCCGCAGCGCCTCCTCGGCCAGCTTGCGCTCCGTGATGTCTGCACAAATGCCGAGCATCCCCATCACGTTCCCCGACTCATCCGCCAAGGGCACCCTGCTCGTCAAAAAGACAGCGTCTTTGCCGTTCGCTTGATGAGTTTCCTCGACATCCAGATGGGACTCCTTTGTTTCCATAACCTGCCGGTCCGTCTGGGTGGCGATTTTCGCCTCGGCCTCTGGCCAGGCCAGGTCATAATCGGTCTTGCCGCAGATGTTCTCCTTGCTGCCGACCCCGGCCACACTTGCAAACCTTTGGTTGCATCCGAGATACTTGCCCTCTTTGTCTTTCCAGAAAACGTAAAGGGGGATATTGGAAATGACGTAATTCAACAACTCTTTTTCGTGATTCAATTCCCGGGTATAGTGCCGAACCAGCCAGCCGAGCATTGCTGCCGTAGCGAGGACAAAGAACCAGCCCTTTGCGGTTTGCACGTCTGTCAATTGGGCGGGGTCTTCGAAATACCACAGGAGGATTCGATCGGAGAATAGTATCCACAGGCCTGCCGCAACCGCGTAGATTGCAGCCACCTTGCAGGAAACTCTTCTGGTGTTAAGGCAAGTTCGATCACTCAAAAATTTCATGGTCCCTTCCATCTCCCCTTGACCGCTCAACCAATCTACTCTCCCCAGACCCCATGGCCGGCACAGGGGGGCTGCTGTCCTTCAACCAATCTTCACGGGGTGGGTACCCGGGGATATTTTCTGCAACAGGTGTGAAGGGGCCTGGGGTAGTCCGAAGGGGGCATCGCCACACGCCTCTTGATCTTCATCGCTCAGATGATGCCCAGACGGTCATGCCCCCCAGCGTGAAATAAAATGACGCCCCCACGCCTGGCTTTCCTTCTGCCCATATCCTGCCGCCGTGGCGCCGGACGATCCGCTCCACCGTGGCCAGGCCGATGCCGAAGCCGCGAAACTCCTCGGCGCCGGGGAGGCGCTGGAAGGGAATAAAAAGCTTCTCCACGTCCTTCATATCGAAGCCGGCCCCGTTG
>DASPGW010000155.1 GCA_035620395.1 Desulfuromonadales bacterium
CGCCGGCAAATACTCGATCGCGTTATTGCCGACCGGCGCCCAGAATCCCGCCACCCATTGCCAGTCCCTTGCCCCCCTCGCCCAGTACCCCGGCACCCAGTACATCTCCGGCGGCACTGCCCGCCAGCAGCCGCTCACCCAGATATACCCGTCTCTTTCGGAGTCCCACGCCCAGTAGCCCGGCACCCAGGCAAACTGTCCGCCAGCGGGCCGCAGTGCCGACGGAATTTCCTCGATGTAGGGCGGCGGCTCCCTGGGCGCAGAAAAACCTCCCCGATCCTCGAAATTGACCGGTTGGGCGAAGGCCTCGTTCACCGGCCCGCGCGTCAGGACCTCCGGCTGCTCCTCCACCGGTATCGGCGGCGCTTGCCCTGCCGACACCCCGGACAGCAGCGTCATCGCCATAACCATGGCCAGCAAAATCATCAAGGTGCGCTTCATCTCGTCCTCCGTTCTTGAGAGCGACGCTAAACCCCAACACCGACGCCGTCTTGCGATTCCTCCAGAACAGGACATGGAAGCATTGAAAAACGGGAGGATATCCTCCACTGACCTGCGCAGCGACTACTGACCGGAGACCCAGTGCGCGGCGACTCTTGAGCACTCCCCCCGCCCTCCGGGGGTTGGTCTGGGCCATGCGGCATTGCCGATTGGCCTGTCGGCAAGCCGATCTAGCCACTTGCCGAGTCACGACTGGCAACCCTCCGCTCACTGTAGGACTTGCCTGTCCTGTCATCGACCCAATAACCCGGACGATGGTAATGAGCATAAAGCCGGGTCTCGTAATCCCGGGTCAACAGCGTCTCGGCCTTGAATTCTGGTGCCTGCCTGATGGTTGCGAGGGGAAGATTGACGAAGACTTTCGATTCGAGCCAACTCACCCGCTCGATCCAGTCAGGCGAAATCAAGACCATTTTCCCCGGCCACCAGTTCAGCTTATCGATAACCAGGTAACGAATCGCCCAGTGCTGATCGTCAAAGTAGAATCCCTTGACCTTGCCGATTTCCCCGTCGAGGCTGTCCAATGTGTAACCCTTAGCGTTTTGGCTTTGCACAGCATGTATGTCTCTTTTGGTTCTATGCATTTCGTGCTGGTTCACTTTTGCCGTCGATCGAACAGATATTCCCGTCAAAACGAAAACCGTCGGCGCAGGGCCTATTACGCGCGGATGCTCCGCCGCCCCCGCCAGCGCCAAAGCCAGACCAGGGCGACGGTGAGCAGCAGCCCGCTGCCGACAAGCTTGCCGGTGAATCCGACCCATTCCGCGGCTATCCGCCAACTCCCCCCTGCACCATAGCCAAGCGAGACATAAACACTCGCCCAGGCGATGCATCCCAGCGCATTGAAGAGGAGGAACTTCTGATAGCGCATGCGGCGGTCACCCGCGACGAAGGGCATCAATGGCCGCAACAGATGCAGGAAATGACTGCCGAAAGCGGCCTTGCCTCCATGTTTCGCGAATAAACCATCAACGCGGTCAAGGTGTTCCTGGCGCAGCCCAAACCGCATCCCATGTTTCACCAGCCATTGTCGTCCCAGCTGTCGCCCCAGTCCGTAGCCGATGCTGTCGCCCAGGATTGCAGCGATGGAGATCACAGCGATGAGGACCACTGGATCGAGCACTCCTTGTCCCGCAAAGAAGCCTCCCACCAGCACCAGGCTCTCACCGGGCATGGCCAGGCCCAGCACTGCCTGGCATTCCACCACCAGGACAAGAAAGAGCACAAGGTAACCCCAGGGACCGAGGGAGCCGACAAAACTGATCAGATATTCGAGCATGCTCTGTTTTGCTTCCTGAGGGTGACGATGGCATCTGTTGGTGTCTTGATGATGGGTGCCACGCAAATAAAAGGGCTTTTCCAGTACCGATACGTTTCTAGTCAGAGCTTCTTGGCCGCTTCACGGGCAGCGATCACGACCGGGTCCCAGACGGGCGAAAAGGGGGGAGCGTAGCCAAGGTCGAGATTAATCATCTCCTCCACCGTAAAACCGGCATGAAGAGCGGTTGCCAGGGTGTCTATCCGCTTGGCCGAACCTTCCATCCCGACAATCTGGCCCCCCAGCAGGCGGCCGCTGCCTCTTTCGGCCAGTACCTTTACGGTTATTTCCCCTGCGCCGGGAAAGTATCCAGCCTTGGTGCGACTCTTGATAACAGCGCTGACCCACTCGATGCCCAGGTTCCTGAGCTCCTTTTCCTGGAGGCCGGTACGGGCGACTTCCACTTGACATATTTTCGTGACGGCTGTTCCCACTACCCCGGGAAACGTGGCGTAGCCACCTCCCAGATTGATGCCCGCTACCCGCCCATGGCGGTTGGCGACAGTGCCGAGGGCGATATAGAAAGGTCTGCGGCTCACCAGATGGAACGACTCGGCGCAATCGCCTGCTGCCCAGATACCGGCAACTCCGGTTTCCATCCGTTCGTTCACCCGGATCGACCCTTCCTCCCCAAGGGGGATGCCGGCCGCCGCGGCAAGCGCCGTGTTGGGGTGCACCCCGAGGCCAAGGATCACGATGTCGGCCGGCAGGGTACGCTTGTCGGTGACGATCCCTGACACCTTCCCGGCCGTTGTCTCGAACTCCGTGAGCGTCTCCTCCAGATACAGGCTGACCCCGACATCGCGCAGTGCCTGGGATACCAGTGCCCCCATGTCCTCATCGAGGGTCCCCATCACCTGAGGTGGCCTGCTGATCAGGGAAACCTCCAGGCCATTCATCACCAGGGCTTCCGCCATCTCCAGGCCGATGTAGCCACCGCCGACGACAACCCCCTTTTTCATACCCCCCTTGTCGAGACGCCGGCGAATTTCCAGGCCGCTTTCGAGGGTGCTTACTCCGCAGATGTCGACGGCATCGGCACCGGGGAGGTCAGGGCAGGTAGGAACCGCGCCGGTGGCAATCAGGAGCTGGTCATATGGCTCCCACGCCGATTTGCCGCTTTTCAGATCGCGGACATGCACCTTGCTCCCCGCAGCATCGATCTCCTCCACCTCGTGCAGAACTCGCGCGTCGATTCCATCCCGCTCCCTGAACGCTTCCGGGGTGCGGATAATGAGCTTTTCTTTCGCGTCGACGACCCGGCCGACGTAGTAGGGAATCCCTCAGGCGGAAAAGGAGGTGTGGGGGCTCCGCTCGAAGACGACGATCTCCAACTCGGGCCGGCGACGCTTCGCCTGGGAGGCGGCGCTCATCCCCGCGGCATCTCCGCCGATGACGACCAGTCTCTCTTTGGCCATGATTCTTACTCCTTTATGCGGGGTCGCGTCGCTCGGTCGCCTACGCCTTGATGAACGCGAGCAGATCCTCGTTGACCTGGTCCTTGAGGGTCGAGCACATGCCGTGTGGTGCGCCTGGATAAATCTTCAGCGTGGCACTTTTGACGACCTTGGACGCGAGCAGGGCCGAGGCGCCGATCGGTACGATCTGGTCGTCGTCGCCGTGCAGGATCAGCGTCGGTACGTCGAATTTCTCGAGATCCTTCGTGAAGTCCGTTTCGGAGAAGGCCTTGATGCAATCGAAGACCCCTTTGAAGCCGGCCATCATCCCCTGGAGCCAGAACGAATCCCGAAGGCCCTGCGAGACCTTGGCGCCCGGCCGGTTGGCGCCGTAGAACGGCGTGGCCAGGTCCTTGAAGAACTGCGAACGGTCGGCGAGGACGCCGGCGCGGATCTCGTCGAAGACCGCCATCGGCAGGCCGCCGGGATTAGCGGCCGTCTTCAGCATCAGCGGTGTCACCGCGCCGATCAGCACGGCCTTGGCCACGCGTTTCGTACCAAAGCGGCCGATATAGCGGGCGACTTCGCCGCCCCCTGTGGAGTGGCCGACATGGATCGCGTTCTTCAGGTCGAGCGCGTCAACGAGCGCCGCGAGGTCGTCGGCGTAGGTATTCATGTCGTTGCCATCCCATGGCTGGCTCGATCGGCCATGGCCGCGGCGGTCATGGGCAATGCAGCGGTATCCGTGAGCACCCAGAAACAGCATCTGGTCTTCCCAGGCGTCCGCGCTCAGCGGCCAGCCATGGCTGAAGACCACGGGCTGTCCACTGCCCCAGTCCTTATAGAAGAGGTTGATGCGGGTTGCTTTTTCTTTCCCGACCGTTATGTAATCCATCATGGATCTCCTCTACATGACACAACTAAGTTGACACAGAAAGCCCGACAGCACCTGCCGGAAACCTTATCCCCGGACCGGTTACTGATCCTGGTCGCGATGCCCGCCAGCGGAGGCTTGATGGACTTTGCCCTCGCCTTTACCCTCCAGCCAGGTGTGCCGACCTTTTTCGGCTTCTCCCGTCATCTCTCTGGCCTGGGCGACGATAGCCCGCACCTTTTTCGGGTGCAGACCGGCAATCCGATCCAACCCTTTTTCTTGTGCAGCAGCCACCTTGGCGATGGTGTCGTAGCTGTGTTCGACCAGTCGCTGCGCCAGGACTTTCCCAATTCCATTAAGTTTTTGCAGTTCTTTCAAGTGATTGTTCATGGCCTTCTCCTCTGACTGCAATGTGGAATAGCGCAGAAAACCCCGCTGCGCGCATGCTCCGCTGAGAAGTTAAATCGCAAAAAACGAGCCAGAGCAGCACTGCCCATACGGCGCCTACAAGGGGCTGATTGTGCTGGGGAAAAGGGAAGGGAAGGGGGCGGGGTGAAGGGAAAGCCGTCGGTGACAGCCGTCATACTTGACGAGGCCGTCATATATGACGGCCCGAACGGGAGGGCTGTTTCCGATAGTGGCGGCGGTGGTCGTATTTCCGCCTGTGGGCGCCATGGGGCTGGAATATGGACTCATGAGAAGTGCCGCACCGCTTTTCCCCTCGACGCGCTCACTATTGCTTGCCGATTGCTTTCAAGGCCCCTGCAAAGGGTTGTGGATTTTTCAGGCCTTTGAAATAACGGTTACGGGTCGACAGGTTGAGCCCGGCGTACAGCTGGCAACCGAACAGAGTTCGTTTCCATGGGCTCATGCCAAAGAAGCGTTTCGTCATGGCGCCGAAAGAATAGGCTTGTCGGTTCAAACGGGCGTAGCCGTTGATGAGCTCGTCGGCAGTCATGCCCTTGGGTTGAAAAAGGAGGGTGTCCGGCGGATATCCCTTGAGCCACCAGTCCTTTGCGAACAACCTGTCTTCGCTTAAAAGGCGGGTGTATAAGCGTGTTCCCGGATACGGCGTGAGAATCCTCAACTGGACGCAATCCATACGGCTTTTCATGATGAACTCGAGGGTCTGCTCGAACACATCCTTGTTTTCGAAATCAAAGCCAAAAACAAAGCAGCCCAGTATGCCGAAACCTTCGGCATGGAATCGATGCATGGCCTGATAAAAATCGATCTTCAGGTTCTTTATTTTGTTCACCTCATTCTGTGTGGCACTCTGTACCGATTCGAAGCCGATCAAGAGCCCCATGCACCCCGCGCGTTTCATCAATCCCAGCAGTTCCACATCCTCGGCCAGGGATACGGTGCCTTGCGCCAGCCACTGCCGCCGCAGAGGGATCATTTCCTTAAAGAGTTTTTTCGCTTCCATCCGGTTCAAGCCAAGGGCGTCATCGACGAAGAAGAGGTTGGGGTAATCAATCGACTCTATTTCGGCGATGACCTCTCCAACCGGCCTGACCCGATAGCGCTGCCCCAGGGTTTGGCTAATGCAGCAGAATTCGCAGTCGTTCGGACAGCCGCGGGAGGTCTCGACGCCGATCGGGATGGGCGCATAACCGTTAGCTTTGGTTGCGGGAAAGAGATCTCGCCGAGGTTGCGGCAGGCCCTGGACATCGGTCATTTGATCGGCCCGGTAAATCCTTTGCATTTGTCCCGCGGCGGCATCCGCGACAAGTTGCGGCCAGATACCCTCGGCTTCCCCGACGACGACGGCGTCCGCATGCTCCAGGGCTTCCTCAGGCAATACCGTGGGGTGGATGCCGCCCATCACCACCTTTACCCCTTTGCGGCGATAGGTATCGCCGATCCGATAGGCTCTTGGCACGAGTTCGGTCAACACCGTGATGCCCACCAGGTCCACCTCCTGATCGATTTCATCGGGTGCAAATGCTTCCTCGACAATGGTAATCGTGTGGCCTGGCGGGGTGAGCGCCGCCAGCAGGGGAAGATTGACCCGCTGCAGCTTGAAGGGGGTGGATATCGTGTCTTCACGCTGTTCATGGGGCGCGATAAGCTTTATTTTCATCTTTTCACCTCTCTGGGTGACACTTCCCATACTTCCGACCAGCGACTTTTTTTACGGGGAAATAAACATAACCAGGGTAGGGGTGGCGCTTGCTCCGCCCAATCGGGGCGCGGCAAGCAGCGCTCCTACCAATCATCGGCCCTCTTCCCATTTGGTGGCTATGATGCCCAGGATGAAGACCACGGTTGCAAAAGCCCCGATGACCGTGGAGGCACGCAGCGCGGCGAGGTTGTCAGCAAATATCATCGATGCCCGGAGCCCCTCGTTTACGTAATAAAGCGGCAGTGTCCTGGCGAGCGTCTGCAGGAAACCTGGCATCAACTCGACGGGAAAGAAACTCCCCGAGAGGAACATCATCGGAAAGCTGATGGCGTTTGCGGCGGCGGCGGCGCTCTGCGCTTCCTTGACGAAGCGGGTGAGGATCATGCCGATGCCGACGAACGCTAGGACGTTGAGCAAAATGAAAGCGGGGAGCCAGGCATTGATATGCAGGCTGACATTAAACACCGCGTAGCTCACCAGCAGCATCGCCGTCGTGGAGACGACCGCGAGGATGAATTGGTACAGAATGTCCGACAGTATCCATTCGGTACGGGTGATGGGCGTAGTGGACAGTTTCCTGATAATCCCTTTCTGTCGCAGTTCGGTGTTCAGGTTTACCGTGCCGAACAGGCTCAGGGTCATCACCGCCATGGCGATGATGCCGGGAATGAAAAACTCGATGAACTGGTATTTCTTGGTGAGTATCGATTGTTCAACCGAGCTGATGAACGGCGGCAGCCCGGACATCTCCAGGTTTATCCGGGCGAGCACGCCATTGAGGATTTCAATTTTCGTCGGGACCGTAGACGAGCTGGGGTCGTATATGTAGGTGAGGGTGGAGGATGCTTTGTAGTCTCTCAGTGTCGTTCTCCGGATGACGGACACTTCAAAGCCCTTGGGAATGACGAGGACGAGGTCCACTTTGTTGTCCCTGACGTACTGCGTGGCGTCGATGGCAGGGTCCACCTTGATGACCTTGAACTTCCCGGCTTCCCCGAGAGTCTCGACGGACGTTTTTGACGAATTCGACTGGTCGAGGTCCTGCACGTGAAGTTGGAAGTTTATGTTGTCCTGGCCCATGAAGATCGTGCCGAACACGAGTATGAGAATAATCGGGAAGGCCAGCGTGAAGAACATGGTGGTCTTCTCGCGGTAGACGCCCATGAGCTTGATGAAGAGAGTTGCACCGACGACGCGCTGGTTCATGCCGAACTCTCTTCCCCGACGTGATCGTCGTGGAGCGCCTCGCCGGTAAGCTTCAGGAAGACCTCTTCAAGGTTGGGTTGCCGTACGTCCAGGCCGAGATAAGACGCCCCTTCTTCTTTGATGGCGCCCAGAATTCGCTGCACATCTTCCGTGTGCCCCACTCTGACCTTGATCTTGTTGCCATTGCAAAGAACCGGCTCGAAGCCCAGATTGCGGACGATTGCAGAGACTTTTGCATCAGCGGACAGCAGAGTGAGAATCTGGTCTTTGGCGTTGGCCACGATGAGTTCAACGGGGGAACCCTTGGCGATGATCTGCCCCTTGGAAATGATGGCGACCGTGTCCGCCAGAAGCTCCGCCTCCTCCATGTAGTGGGTGGTCAGCAGCACCGTCTTCCCCCCCTTCTTCAGCCCTTTCAGTACTTCCCACACCTCGTGCCTGGCGCGAGGGTCGAGTCCTGTCGTCGGCTCGTCGAGGAACACGACCTCGGGGTCGTTAACGAGCGCCAGGGCGATGCCAAGGCGCTGCTTCAAGCCGCCGGAGAGGTTTTTGTACTGCTCTTTGCTCTTGTCCTTGAGGTTCACGAGCGCGATCAGCCCATCGATATCGGTGTTCCTGCCGCAGTAAAGCCGTGCGTAGTACTGCAGGGTCTCTCTGACCGTGATCCTGTCGAAGGAGCTGAACCCCTGCGGGAGGACGCCGATGCGGTTGACGATGTCGTGTTTATTTTTGGCGACGTCCATGCCGAGAAGGGTCACTTTCCCGGAGGTGGGCGTGCGGATGGTATCGATGATCTCGACGGTAGTGGTCTTCCCGGCGCCGTTCGGTCCCAGCAGGGCGAACACCTCGCCGGTCTTGACGGTGAACGAGATGTCGTTGACTGCCAGTAAATCCCCGTAGCGCTTCGTCAGGTTCTCGACCTCGATGGCGTAATCACTTGCTCTGGTCATGCATCTCCAATTCGCCTATAGGGGCGGCAGTATTGCCAGTGATTACGTCACCGCCCACCAGAGCATCAGAAGCGGGGCGAGGCGGGACGGCGGGCCAAAAACCGAGGTGACTCAGGACCTTGTTGATCACCGCCGACTGCCAGACAAGAAGACGGTCAAACACCGGGTGGCGGTGTTTGAATAATATTAAGCTCGGTATGAACGTCGCGCCCAGGTGCGCTTTGGTCTTTTCCGTGCCCTGCCCCGTGTAATAGAGCGGTATTTTTCGCTCCACGCAGGTGCGGACATTTTCCAGCCAGGACAAGACATAAAGATTGTATTTCCTGCCAAGTCCGTAATCCATGCAGAAGTATCTATCCACCAGCGCTTCTTGCTTGACGAAGAGCAGATTGAAAGCCGCGAGTTCTTCCTGCACAAAATAGAGCGTGTATTCGGCGCCCGGTACTCTCTCGCAGATTTTATCGAAGAACAAACGGTTGTGCACGCCAAGCGCCATGGGGCTGCGCGCCACGGTATCCAGATAAAGCTGGAAGATCCTGTCCAGATAAGGAGAAATGGTACGGCTGCGAATGACCCGGACTTCAGGAGCCACCCGCATTTTGCGGTGCAGGTCCTTTCTCGCGGCCCCTGAAAGGCGATTCAGGTATTCCTCCACGCTGCTGAAATCAATCGGCAGTTGGGCACAAGGTCGAAATTGTACCCGGTTGAATTTCTTGCATGCATCTTCGGGTAGTCTGCCGTACTGATTGAAGTTGTAAAGCGCCACCATGTCGTTTTTGTGTTCGACGGCGAGCGTTTGCAAGGTGCTGAAGGCCATTTTGCAGGCCGCATCGAGGGTGTCCACATCGATTTGCGGATCAATCCCGATTTCACTCCATTCCCCTTCAACCAACCCCACGCCCAATATGCGGGGTTGAAAAATCGAGGGCATGAGACGACCTGCCGCTTTCAGCGCTTTCTTGGCCCAACCCTCCACAAAAGTGGACAGATCAAAGCGGGTTTCAAACAGCGGCAACAAGAGAATCGGAGCCTCATCGTTGAAGACCACGATGCTGCCCAGGTTAAAACCGTCGACACCGGATTCTTCCAACAGAAAAAGGAGGGGGGCGGTGATGGACGGCTCCGGGAAAAGCCGTCCCAGTGCTGCCGCCGACACTCCGTCCAGCCGCGGCAGGTAGTGGCACGCCAGGTTATTCATGAGGCTGTCGGTCTCCGCTGCCAGAGGGCGATGGAAAGCCACATCTGGCGCTGAGGAAACGAACGCACCCACAGGGTTTGGTTGGCCGCCAGGGGGAATCGCTCCCGAGCCTTTCCTGACAAGCCCACCGCAAAGGTATAGCCGCCGTCCCCGCAGGCCGTTCCCTCTGTCGCTGGATAGACGGCGATTTGCCGCGGTTCCACGAGATGGAAGGCACAACCCAGGGCTTTGACTGCAGCCTCCTTGATCGACCAGAGCAGGGCTGCGGCCGCTGCCAGATCGCCGTCCGCCAACTTCGCGGCATGTTCGAGCTCTGCTGGCTGAAAGACCCGGTGCAGGGGGTATTCTCCTTGAAATTCATCGGTCCCTGCCACATCGATGCCGATATCGGACTCATCGCCACAAAGCGCGGCCCAGACCTTTCCGCCACTCTCGCTGAAGGAGACGGCCGGACCTGGAGAATCTCCCAAAAGGAGATGCGGCCTGCCGAGCAGACCACGTACCAGCTGTATCGGCAATGCTTCTGCGGCGGCGGATTGACAGCATTGCCAACGAGGACTTTCCGTGGCCGCAAGGTGATCCAACAGGGTGGAGACGAGGCGGTGCCTGGTTTCGCTCCCCCGTGGCAGGCAGGCATGGAAGACCGGCCCGCTTCCGTGCAAGAAATGCACGGCATGAACGGTTGATCCCTGGCAATCCTCAGTCACCGCCACTTCCATGCTTCTTGCCGATCTCGTCCTTTTCGAGCCTGCCGGTTCAGGCCGATACCCAGTGCATCCGCAACCCCTGAATCTGCATGATGGTGCGGCCTTGCTCGTCAATCCCGCGGGCGTCCCAGGCGAGGCCGTCTTCGCCCCGTGCCCGCAAGCGGGCCTCCAGGATGAGCTGTTCTCCGGCCCGGCATTGACGCGAAAACCTCATCTCGCCGATCTCCAGGGGAATCAGCGAGCGTCGCTCCGAGGGGTCCGTTGCTGCCAGGTGGAAGGCGGCCAGCTGCAGCAGAGCCTCGCAAAGGTAGGGCGAGTATTGGTACCGGGCGCTCGGCAGGTTGGCAAAGTCACTGGTCTCCCGGCAGGTGGTCCGACCCCGCACCACTCCCGGGCCGGCACCGTCCAGACGCTCCATTACGCGATACCGGCCTTCGAGGCCGCTGCGGTCCTTGTACCATTTGAGAACGTTTTTCGGGTCCATGCCCCTGGTCCGCAATTCGTCCGGCCGGACGGGAAAGTCCGGGAGTTCCCCCCCGGGATACTCTCCGCCGCCGGCAAGGATCACCTGACCCTGGAAGTGCGGGGTGAAGCGGTCGGTCAATCTCCCGGCAGGAGTAATCTCCCGGGCGGCGAGAGAGACCTCGCACACAACCTCCCGCTCGCCGCCGCCGGCCCGGCGGCAGAAGATTCTGGACGGCCGGGGGAGGCCGATCGGACATTGAATCATGTCCATGAGCCGCACCTGGCGAACGCCGCGCACCTGCAAGTGGGGATACAGGATCCGGGCGGCTTCCATGAAGGTTTCCAGGACCATGGCGGCGGAGACCAGAGGGTGCTGGATAAACTTGAAGGGCCGGTGATCCGCGATCCAGAGATCCTTCTCCCGGGAGAAGGTTCTGCCGGCTTCCAGCTCTTCCTTGCGGAGGTCGAGGCGAGAGATCTCCTCGATCATGGGAAAGTCCTCGGACCGCAAGGAAACGGTACCGCCAGCCAATTCACTCTTGAGTACAGGGCGAGTGGTATCAAGGCGCGGCGCCGTCTTCACAGCTGGCAGCTGCCGCATGAACATCACCCAAACGTCGTCGGCCGGGGTGGCCAGGAGCTCACGGCAGAAAAGCCCCGCAAGCTCATTGGCATGGATGTATCCCACGCCCTTGCGCTTCAACAGCTCCCGGATCTCCGGATCCTCAGCCATGCCTGCCCCTTCGATGGGGGGAAGCATCAAGGCCTTGAAGCGGATCGCTCCGTTTTCCCGGTGGAGGTTTCCGAGCAGCGCCGACATCATCCGGTTGGCTGCAGCGTAGTTGGTCTGGCCGGGATTCCCCTGGATCGCGGCGGCCGAGGAGAGGCCGACGAAAAACC
>DASPGW010000156.1 GCA_035620395.1 Desulfuromonadales bacterium
GACACCATCAAGGGGGGCGACTTCCGCGCCCGCGAGGCCGACGTCTGGCGTCTGGCCCAGGTCTCCAACAACATCATCGACCAGTGTGTGGCCCAGGGCGTTCCCTTCGCCCGTGACTACGCAGGCTACCTCGACAACCGCTCTTTCGGCGGTGCCCAGGTCTCCCGTACCTTCTACGCCCGCGGCCAGACCGGCCAGCAGTTGCTGATCGGCGCTTACCAGGCCCTGTCGCGCCAGGTGCAGGCCGGTACCGTCAAGCTCTTCGTGCGTCGTGAGATGCTCGACCTCGTGGTCGTCGACGGCGAGGCCAAGGGGATTACCTGCCGCAATCTGGTGAACGGCGAAATAGAATCCTACTGGGGCGATGCCGTGGTCCTGGCGACCGGCGGCTATGTCAATGTCTTCTACCTCTCGACCAACGCCATGGGCTGCAGCGTCACCGCCAACTGGCGGGCCGCCAGGAAGGGCGCTTTCTTCGCGAACCCCTGTTACACCCAGATCCATCCGACGTGCATTCCGCAGACCGGCGAGCACCAGTCGAAGCTGACTCTGATGTCCGAATCGCTCCGCAACGACGGCCGCTGCTGGGTGCCGAAGCGCAAGGAAGACTGCGACAAGAAGCCCCATGAGGTCGCCGAAGACGACCGTGACTACTACCTGGAGCGCAAGTACCCCTCCTTCGGCAATCTGGCGCCCCGTGACATCGCCTCCCGCGCTGCCAAGGAGCAGTGCGACGACGGCCGCGGCGTCGGCCCCGGCAAGCGCGGCGTCTACCTCGACTTCGCTGCTGCCATCAAGCGCGTCGGCGAGGACAAGATCCGCGAGCGCTACGGCAACCTCTTCGACATGTACGAGAAGATCACCGACGAGAACGGCTACAAGCAGCCGATGCGCATCTACCCCGCTCCTCACTATTCGATGGGCGGCCTGTGGGTCGATTACAACTGCATGAGCAATCTCCCCGGGCTCTTCGTCCTTGGCGAGGCCAACTTCTCCGTTCATGGCGCCAACCGTCTCGGCGCCAGTGCCCTGATGCAGGGGCTGGCCGACGGCTACTTTGTCATCCCCTATACCATCGCCAACTACCTGGCCAAGGTGACGCCGGCCAAGGTCAAGGCCGACCACCCCGAGTTCAAAAAGTCGGTCGAAGACGTCAAGAGCCAGACCAGCAAGCTCCTCTCCATCAAGGGGAAGAAGACCGTCACCGAATTCCACCGCGAACTCGGCAAGATCATGTGGGAGAACGTCGGCATGGCCCGCAGCGAGCAGAGCCTGAAGAAGGCCCTGACCGAAATTCCCAAGCTGCGTGAAGAATTCTGGAAAAACGTCAACGTCACCGGCGGCCCCGGTGAGACCAATCAGCAAATCGAGAACGCCGGCCGCGTTGCCGACTTCCTCGAATTCGGCGAGCTCCTGGCCAAGGATGCCCTGCACCGCAACGAGTCGTGCGGAGGTCACTTCCGCACCGAGTACCAGACTGCGGACGGCGAAGCGATGCGCGACGACGAAAACTTCTGCTACGCCGCCGCCTGGGAGTTCAAGGGGCTCGACAAGGAGCCTGAGCTGCACAAGGAGCCCCTTAAATTCGAAAACGTTGAACTGGCCGTGAGGAGCTACAAATAATGAACCTGACACTGCAAGTATGGCGTCAGAAAGACGCCCAGGATAAGGGGAAATTCGAGCAGTACGAAGCGAAGAATGTCAGTCCCGACATGTCCTTCCTTGAAATGCTCGATGAGGTTAACGAGGACCTGATCAAGCATGGCAAAGAGCCCATCGTCTTTGACCATGACTGCCGTGAAGGGATCTGCGGCATGTGTTCACAGATGATCAACGGCATCGCGCATGGTCCCGACACCATGATCACGGCCTGCCAGTTGCACATGCGCAAATTCAAGGACGGTGACAGTATCTTCATCGAACCGTGGCGAGCCAAGGCATTCCCGGTCATCCGCGACCTGATGGTCGATCGCACGGCCTTCGACCGGATCATCGAGGCCTACGGCTACACTTCGGCCCACACTGGTGGGGTACCGGACGGCAACGCCATCCCGGTGCCGAAGGACAACGCCGACGCCTCCATGGATGCGGCAGCCTGCATCGGTTGCGGTGCCTGTGTAGCCTCCTGCCCCAATGCTTCAGCGATGCTTTTCGTTTCAGCGAAGGTCTCGCACCTTGGCCTGCTTCCTCAGGGCGAGGTGGAGGCTGCCCGGCGCGTTCGTGCCATGGTCGAAGCCATGGACCAGGCTGGCTTCGGCAACTGTACCAATCACTATGAGTGCGAAGCCACCTGCCCGAAGGGGATCAAGACCACCTTCATTGCCCGGATGAACCGGGAACTGCTCAAGACTCTGCCCAAGCCTGTGCGGGCGGAGACGGCTGGCGGCGGCGCCTGATCCTGATTGTACCTAGAGAAAGGGGCGGGTAATTCCCGCCCCTTTTTTTTGTTAGTCGGCTATCGCTTTATTTCTTCTCTGGTCATGAGCGACGATCTCTTCTCCCTGCCTTCCGATATTGAATTTTCCCTGCTTCATTTTCACCTGGAGTTTCAGGAGCGGTTTCGCTTGAGTTTGGTCGAACAATTGCGCCTGCGGCGCGAACTTCTGATGGCTGCCGGCCCAACCCTCGGTGCCCGGACCAGTGAGCGTTTCCAGGCTCTGTTCGATCCACCGCTTCCGGATGACCCGGTTGCCCTTCGCCGTTTTCAGCGTCCGAGCCCGCCGTTTGCCCTTTTGCCTCATCCGGAACCCGAAACGGATTTCGAGGTAGGCGACCAGTTTGAACTCACGGTTTCTTTCTGGGGGCGGGGGGTTCAATTGGTCGGTGATTTCGCCCGTGTTCTTCAGACGCTCGGAAAAATTGGTTTACTTTGTGGTCAGGGTACCTTCGCACTGGCGACGATCGAGGCAGAGGATGCTTCCGGGAACCGGTTAACCATCTGGCAGGAAGGGGAGAGGCTACAGGTCCTCACCCCGCCGATCAACGAAGTCGGGTGGTGGCTGGATCGTGTTGGCGAACCGACCTCCATGATGCTTGAATTTCTGACGCCGGCACGGCTACTGTCGCAGGGGCGACCTTTGTTCAAGCTCGATTTTCGCCGTTTCTTCCCCTTCATCCTCCGCCGTGTAACATCGATGCTCTATGCTCACTGTGGACACGAGGTGGTCGATGACCCAGCGCGCCTTCTGGCAGCGGCAGATGGGGTGCACGAAGTGCAGAACGCTCTCTTTTGGCAGGATTGGCGTACGCTCGAAGGGGGCGGAGCGGCGCAGGACCTCGGCGGTATCATCGGTTCAGTCCGTCTTGAAGGGGAAGCCCTGCAGGGCGTGGTCGGGATTCTGCGCTTAGGAAGTTTGATGAATGTGGGAAAAGGGGCTGCTTTTGGTGCCGGATGCTTTCGCGTGGGCGAAGTGTAGTCCCGCCTTGAATGCCGGCAGTCTCAGCAGGACTTCGCTTTGCTTGGCCTTGCTGAAACTTTTATCACCGTTATAATTTGAGAAAGGCTGTGATTCCAAGGGGGTGGATTATGACAGATATCTGGGAAGAACGAAAAAAAGCTCTGGAAAACGAATATTTCTATAAACTCGAAAAGGAAAAAATCGAGAAGATGAAGGCGTCAGCCCGAGAACAATTGATTCGCGAGAGCTGTCGGAACCGCTGCCCGAAGTGCGGAGAACCCCTCGAAGCGATGACGTTCCGCGGTGTTCCGCTTGACCATTGTCCAGGATGTGGCGGTGTCTGGCTTGGGCCCCGTGATTTGCAGATACTGGCGGAAAAGGACCACCGGACATGGTTTGAGAAATGGTTCAAGGGAGAGGAGGAGTGATCCTTTGTGACACTTCTGTCGGAGGTGGCGTGCAGCACGACGATGGAGTCGATAGCGCCTTTTGTTGAGCTGAAAACCGGGTGATTTGCGCGTTCGGAGATAATCCACCTGCCCAGCTTAGGAGTGCCGATGCCCTCGAATACCTGGAAGCAGATTCTCACCCTCATTTTTCTGATACTGGCATTCAACTACCTTTACATTGCCCTGGCCCCCCGCAAACCTGAAAGTTCCACCCCTCTAAGTTATAGTCGATTCAAGCTGGAACTGCAGAAGGACAACCTCCGGGAGATTACCATCCAGGGTAATGACGTCTCCGGCAAATTCAAGGAGCCTGTCGAGGTTGCTCCTCTGGACTCAACGACACCAGGGCGCCAATTCGAGCAGTTCACTACGACGCTTCCACCCTTTCCGGACCCGCAACTCATGGAGGAACTTGAGGCCCGCGGCACGGAGGTCAACATCAAGCCGCCGGAGGAGCCCTCACCCTGGGCTACAGCCCTGATCTACCTGCTTCCCTGGGTTCTTATCCTGGGCGTCTGGTGGTTCATCCTGCGCGGCATGCGCGGGCGAGGCGGTCCCGGCGGCGGCATCATGGGTGGCTTCGCCAAGTCCGGTGCCCGTCTCTATTCGAAGGAGAACTCCCAGATCACTTTTGACGACGTAGCCGGTCTGGAGGAAGCCAAACAGGAACTGATGGAAATCGTAGAGTTCCTGCGCAATCCGAAGAAATTCGCCCGGATTGGCGGCAAGGTACCGCGTGGAGTCCTGCTGGTCGGACCTCCCGGAACAGGCAAGACCCTGATGGCCCGGGCCGTCGCCGGTGAGGCGGGAGTTCCCTTCTTCTCCATCGCCGCCTCGCAGTTCATCGAGATGTTTGTCGGGGTTGGGGCGAGCCGGGTGCGGGATCTCTTCGAGAGTGCAAAGAAGAACGCGCCGAGCATCATCTTCATCGACGAACTGGATGCCGTCGGCCGCTCCCGCGGCACCGGTCTCGGCGGCGGCAATGATGAGCGCGAGCAAACCCTTAACCAACTCCTGGCCGAACTTGATGGTTTCGACCCCCACACGGAGGTCATCGTCATGTCGGCCACCAACCGTCCCGACGTCCTCGATACGGCTTTGCTGCGCCCGGGACGCTTCGACCGGCAGGTCGTCCTCGATCGCCCCGACTGGCGGGCCCGGGAAGAGATCCTCAAGGTACACACACGCAGGATCCCGCTGGCCAAGGACGTTGATTTGCGGGTCATCGCCAGGGGGACCCCCGGGATGTGCGGCGCCGACCTGGAGAGCCTGGTCAACGAGGCGGCCCTGATCGCGGCCCGCGAAGACCGCGACGAAGTCAACATGGATCACCTGGAGCGTGCGAAGGACAAGGTCCTGATGGGAGCCGAGCGCAAGCTGATACTGACCGAAGAAGAGAAGCGAATTACCGCCTTCCACGAGGCCGGTCATGCCTTGGTGGCGTGGGTTATGCCGGGAGCCGATCCGATCCACAAGGTGACCATCATCCCCCGCGGCCAAGCCCTCGGGATGACTCAGCAGTTGCCGGAGGATGACCGCTATCACTACAGCCGAGGTTATCTCATGACACGGATAGCCGTCAGTCTTGGTGGGCGAGCGGCAGAAAAAGAAGTGTTCGGCGAGGTTTCCACCGGCGCCCAGAACGATCTGAAGCAGGTGACCGATCTGGCCGAGAAGATGGTCTGCCAATGGGGGATGAGCGACAAAATCGGACCCGTAACCTTCAACCGGGGCGAGGAACATCCGTTTCTCGGACGCAAGTTGGCAACCGAAAAAACCTTCAGTGAGCAGATGGCGTGGCTGATCGATCAGGAAATCGAGAAGATCGTCAAGAATGGAGAGGAGATGGCCGACCAACTCGTCACCGAGAATCGACAGGGCCTGCAGGATCTGGCGGCGGCGCTGCTGGAGGAAGAAGTTATCGAGCGCACCAGGATCGATGAAATTCTGACAAAATCGGGTGTCGTCAAGGGTGCCAGGGCAGAAGTTGCAGAAGAGGGAAACCGAGTGGCTGATGCCGAGAAGGAGGCGTAAATGTGGTTGATCTCCTGGCTGGGGTGACAGACATCTGAAAGCGGTCGCACAACCACCGACCGAGAAAGGCCCGCGGAATCCGGCAGGCCTTTCTCGGTCGGCTGGAACGTGAACAGTTTATTTGCGCCGCAGGTTGTAGAAGACTTCGCGGCCGTTGAATACAGCGACGTTGTCCAGTTCATCCTCGATGCGCAGCAACTGGTTGTATTTGCAGATCCGGTCGGTTCGGCACAACGATCCGGTCTTGATCTGGCCGGCATTGGTGGCAACGGCCAGGTCGGCGATGGTTGTGTCCTCGGTTTCGCCGCTGCGATGGGAGACCACGGCGGTGTAGCCGGCGCGCTTGGCCATTTCGATCGCCTCGAGGGTTTCGGTCAGGGTGCCGATCTGGTTGACCTTGATCAGGATGGAGTTGGCGATCCCCTTCTCGATCCCTTCCTTCAGGATTCTGGTGTTGGTGACGAAAAGGTCGTCGCCGACAATCTGGATCCGCTTGCCAAGACGGTCGGTGAGAAGCTTCCAGCCCTCCCAGTCATTCTCCGCCATGCCGTCTTCGATCGAGATGATCGGGTAACGGTTAACCAGATCTTCGTAAAAATCGACCAGTTCAGCCGCGGTCTTCTCCGGCTTGGCCTCATTTTCGAGGAAGTATTTGCCGTTCTTGAACAGTTCTGAAGAGGCGACGTCCAGGGCGAGCAGGACATCTTCGCCCGGGGTGAAGCCGGCGGCTTTGATTGCCTCCATGATCACTTGAAGTGCCTCCTCGTTGCTCTTCAGGTCGGGAGCGAAGCCACCCTCGTCACCGACGGCAGTGTTGTAGCCCTTGCTTTTGAGGACTTTCTTCAGAGCATGAAAGATCTCGGCGCCCATGCGCAGTGCTTCCCGGAAGGAAGGGGCGCCGGCCGGCATGATCATGAACTCCTGTATGTCGACGTTGTTATCAGCGTGCGCGCCGCCGTTGATGATGTTCATCATCGGCAGCGGCAGTTCCTTGGCGTTGGCACCCCCCAGGTACTGATAGAGGGGCAGGCCGGCATCTTCGGCGGCTGCCTTGGCGCAGGCCATGGAGACGCCGAGCAGGGCGTTGGCTCCAAGATTGCTCTTGAAGTCAGTGCCGTCCAGTTCCAGCAGCTTGCGATCGATACCAGCCTGATCGGAGGCCTCCCAACCGATGAGTGCTTCGGTAACGACCTCGTTGACATTGTCCACCGCCTTCTGCACCCCTTTGCCCAGGTAACGTGACTTGTCGCCGTCGCGCAGTTCCAGCGCTTCTCTTTCCCCGGTCGAAGCGCCGCTCGGGACGGCGGCCCGGCCCATGGCACCGCTTTCCAGATAGACTTCGACCTCCACCGTGGGATTGCCCCGTGAATCGAGAATTTCCCGGGCGTAGATGTCAACGATCTCACTCATAAAGCCCCCTTGAGGTTGGAAAGTAAAAAACGTGCTGCAGCCCGCAGCAAGGCCTTTATATATACCAAAAAAGGCGAAATTGGAAACTCTTTTTGTCCTGGTTGAATTGAGAAAAGCCATTGATTTTACGTGGTGAGGGTGCTATCTTTGCACTCCTGTTCTCTGCGCAACCAGAGGGATATTTTTTGGACACATGCAACACCCGTGGAAGGTTCGCCGCCAGCGATCAGCATCTGGCGAACCTCCTGTTCGGTCAACAGAATAAGAATCTGCGGCAGATCGAGCGGACGCTTGGCGTCCGTATCGGTTCCAAGGGCCTCGAGCTACAGCTTGAAGGTGAGCCGTTACAGGTTGACCTTGCCCAACGGCTGCTGGAGGAACTCGTCGGCCTCTTGCAGGAGGGGTATCCGCTATACCCAACCGACATCGACTATGCCATCCGAATCCTGAGTGCCGATTCCCGGGCACGCCTGCGGGATATTTTTCTTGATACCATTCTGATTTCCGCCCGCAAGAAAATCATTTCTCCCAAAAGTTTAGCACAGAAAAATTACATAGAGGCCATCCGGACCAACGATGTCGTCTTCGGTATCGGTCCGGCCGGGACGGGCAAGACCTATCTGGCCATGGCCATGGCCGTCTCCTTCCTGATGAAAAAGGAGGTAAGCCGCATCGTGCTGGTGCGGCCGGCGGTGGAGGCCGGCGAGAAGCTCGGATTCCTGCCGGGAGATATCGCCGAAAAGGTCAACCCCTACTTGCGTCCGCTCTATGATGCGCTCTTCGATATGCTCGATTTCGAAAAAGGTCAGGCGCTGATCGAGAAGGGGGTCGTGGAGGTCGCGCCCCTTGCTTTTATGCGCGGCCGCACACTGAACGATGCTTTCGTCATCCTCGATGAGGCGCAGAACACCACCGCCGAGCAGATGAAGATGTTTCTCACCCGCCTGGGCTTCGGTAGCCGCGCTGTCATCACCGGTGACATTACTCAGATCGATCTGCCTACCGGCCGGCTCTCCGGACTGGTTCAGGCCACCGACGTGCTTAAGGAGGTTGAAGGGATACATTTCAACTTCTTCACCGACCGGGATGTGGTTCGTCATCCCATCGTGCAACTGATAGTTAAAGCCTACGACAGAGCCCGGCCGACCACCCAGCGTAACGACGCCGGCACAGACAACGGATAAAATTGACACTTATGACCAGGCAAGAACGTACACCGGAATCTGGTTCCCGCCGGTCCCGGGAATTTATTTCTTCCCTGAAAAAATATTTTATCTTCGAAGAGCGTCAGCAGAAGCATCTGCTCATGTTTTTGCTGGCGTTCGTGTTGACCGTCATCATTGTTCCCAAGGGGGGGTTTGTACCCGACTATAATGCCCCTGGGGACATTGCTTCCCGTGACATCAAGTCGCCAAGGGACCTGCTTATTCCCGACCTGTCGCTGACGGAACAGAAGCGCCTCGAGGCAGAGGGGGCCGTACCGCCGCTATATGATTTTGCTCCCAGGACGGGCCACGATATTGCAGAGCGCCTTGTGCAGGCTCTCCAATACCTGAATGCCGAAACACTGAAAGGCTTGCCTCCGGAAAATCTGCATAAAGAGGTGGAGTCTCGTCTCGGAGTCAGTCTTACTGACCATGACCTGAAGGCCTTAAGCGAGGTTCCTGCCGCGGCCGAGGTTCTGGAACAGTTGCGCAGTCTCGTTAGCCAGGCGCTGGCTGGCAAGGTCGTCGGCAACTTGCAGCTTTTTCAGGCCGATCGGGAAAAGGGGATCGTCATCCGCAACATGGTGACGCAGTCGGAGGCGACCGGCCTCGGACAGGAGAGCGTGAGTGGCCTCGATGATGTCGAGTCAGCGCTCGATGTGCAGCTCAAGGCGACCCAAGCCCTTTCCAGCCGTCATCGCCAAACCCTGTTCACCGTTATCCAGAAACTGCTGCGTCCGAACCTGACCTTTAACAAGAACGAAACCGAGGCGCGCAAGCGTGCAGCGCGTGAGGCGGTCAAGCCGGTTCTCTTTCAGGTCAAGAAAGGGGAGATGATAGTTCGCGAAGGAGAGCGGGTTAGCGAGGAGCAGATCAAGAAACTCAAGGCCCTGCGTGACATCGGCAACGACTATAGTACGTTGCGCACGGCATTTGGACTTTTTATCGCTATTTCCCTGCTGCTTTTCAGCTGCCACCGGTTCGCCAGGCGCAACATCCGGAAATACCGACCGCAAAGCCGGGATCTGATTTTCCTGGTTTCTACATTTATCGGACTTTTTGTTCTGATCAAGTTGTCCATCTTCATCGCCAATGCTTTGGAGAGTGCCTTTCCGTATATCGATTCACCGACCTATTTCTATCTTTTCCCCTTCGCCGCGGGCGCCATGCTGGTTCGCATCGTGCTCAATTCAGAAGTGGCGCTGATTTTTTCGATCCTTGCTTCGCTGCTCCTCGGAGTCCTTTTCGGCAACAGCCTGTTCATCTCCCTCTATGCGCTTGCCGGCAGTTTGACAGCGGCGCATTGGGTCAGGCACTGCAAGGAGCGTTCGACGCTCTTTCGGGCCGGCTTCCGGCTGTCGTTGGTCAATGCCTTGATGGTATTGGGCTTTCTGCTGGTAGCAGGACGCCCCCTGGATGTCCAGTTTCTTTACAAGCTCGTCTTTGCCTTGGCAGGCGGGCTCGTTTGCGCCGTGATCGTCAACGGCACCATTCCCCTGGTGGAATCCTTGTTCAAATACACCACCGACATCAAGCTGCTCGAACTTGCAAACATGAATACGCCGGTGCTGCGGGAGTTGATGATCCAGGCGCCCGGAACTTACCACCATTCGGTCATCGTCGGCAATCTGGTCGAGGCTGCAGCCGAAGCGATCAGCGCCAATCCCCTGCTTGCCCGGGTCGCGGCTTATTATCACGATATCGGCAAGATACGCAAACCCCTCTATTTTGTCGAGAACCTTGGCAATCAGGAAAACCGGCACGACAAGCTTGCTCCGTCGATGAGTGCCCTGATTCTCATGTCCCATGTCAAGGACGGCGTTGAGCTGGCGCGGGACAACAGGTTAGGGGCCGCACTGGTGGAAATCATCCGCCAGCACCATGGAACCGCCTTGATCAAATACTTCTATGACCGCGCAAAAAGCAAACTGGACCCCGATGTCCAGCAGGTGGACGAGCGGGACTACCGCTACCCCGGCCCCAAGCCGCAAACCCGGGAGGCGGCGCTGATCATGCTGGCTGATGCCGTTGAGGCGGCCAGCCGCACCCTCACCGAGCCGACGCCGGCTCGCATCCAGGGGATGGTGCAAAAAATCATCAACAACATTTTCATCGACGGGCAGCTCGATGAGTGCGAACTGACCCTCAAGGACCTGCACAACATCGCCAAGAGCTTCAACCAGATTCTGGCGGGAATATTCCATCACCGGATCGATTATCCGGAACCCGCCTACAAGGAGCGGGAGAGAGAGCCAGCCAAAAGGAAGAATGGTGAAGATTCACATCGAGAACAGACAAAAGCGACTAAAGATAAAGAAGTTGAACCTGCGAAGGGTGGCTCAGAGGATCTTAAACGTCTCGGGATGTCCTGATGCCGAACTGTCAGTGCTGATTGTCGACGACGCAGAAATCCGGACGATCAACCGCGACTACCTGAGCCGGGACAAGGCTACCAACGTTATCTCGTTCGCCATGCAGGAAGGAGAAGGGGCAGGAGTTCAGCCAGGATTGCTCGGCGACGTCGTCATTTCCGCCGACACCGCCGAGCGTGATGCGGCCGAGGCGGCTATCCCGTTCGAGCGTGAACTCTGTTTCCTGCTTCTGCACGGGATACTGCACCTGCTAGGTTACGACCACGAACGTGGCACTGAAGCAGAGGCCGTGCGCATGGAGGCGCGCGAGCGGGAAATCTTTGCCCTGCTCGCGGAAGAGGGATACGTGTAGGGGCACCCGTTTCGGCAGGCACCGTGGCCTGACCCTGCAGGATGAATTTTGAAGTCACCCTTGAAACCCTCACGTTTCATAGAACTGGTCAATTGCGCCATAGAGGGAATTCTCTGGGCGGTCAATTCCCAGCGACACATGCGTGCCCATTTCCTGGCGGCCGCGACGGTTCTGTTGCTGGCGCTCTTCTACCGGGTCGCCGCCCTCGATTTCGTCGCTCTCGCTTTTGCTGTAACCCTGGTTCTGGTCGTTGAATTGGTCAACACGGCGCTGGAAGTCGTGGTCGACCTGGTATCTCCTGACTTTCATCCGCTGGCTCGCCGGGCCAAGGACGTGGCCGCCGGATCGGTTCTGGTGGCGAGTATCGGTGCCGCTATGGCAGGTTATGTCGTGCTGGCTCCCTATGTCTTCCCCGATGCCGATGCTTTGCGCCCGGCTCCGTCGCCGGGAGCCTTGCCGGTGTTTTCCGCGCTCGCAGTGACCATCCTTGTGGTTCTTGCCAAAGCTTGTCTGGGTAAAGGAACTCCCCTGCACGGCGGCATGCCCAGCGGACATGCAGCAGTGGCTTTCTCGATAGCTACTTCTTTCGTGCTGGCACCGGTGGGACCGGTGCTGGCCATTCTTGCTGTGGCCATGGCGGTCATGGTCAGTCACAGCCGCCTTCTTCTAGGGATTCATTCTCTGCGTGAGGTGCTGGCTGGGGCACTGCTCGGGACGGGAGTAACTCTGCTCCTGCATCTTTTTCTGGCCTGATTGTGCCTGGCTGAAACATTGCCGATAGTGCATTTTCAAAGGAGGAATTGATTCTTGGACGACGAGGGCTTCAACGGAAAATCTGGCAACGGCAGGTCTGCCTCCTGGCTGGAAATACTGCAGCGACTGGTGTTCGGACGCCGTCGCATCCTCTCGGAACAAGAGCTGCAGGAGATTATTCAGGAGTCCGAGGAGGGTGGAATCATCAATGAAGAGGAGGGGGAGATGCTCCACTCCATCTTCGAATTCGGTGAGACGATCGTTCGCGAGGTGATGGTGCCGCGCACCGATATGGTCTGCTGTCCGACTACCGCCTCCATGGAGGAGGTCCTCGAAGCGATCATCTCTTCGGGGCATTCGCGCATACCGATCTACGAGGGGACAACCGACCGGATCGTCGGCGTCGTTTACGCCAAGGACCTGCTCAAATTCTGGGGGCGTCCGGCTGCCGAGATTCAGACGACCCAGGTGATGCGCACCCCCTATTTTGTCCCGGAGACCAAAAACATCGAGGAGCTTCTTCAGGAGTTTCGTACCAAACGGGTACACATGGCCATTGCCATTGACGAGTATGGCGGAACTTCCGGCCTGATCACCATCGAGGATCTGATCGAAGAGATCGTTGGCGACATCCAGGATGAGTACGACCTGGAAGAAGAGTGGCTGCTGGAGGAAGCGGACGGCTCCGTGCTGGTCGACGCACGTCTGAACATCGAGGAACTCGAAGAGCATTTCGGTACGACCGTTCCCCGCGAGAAGTTCGATACCGTCGGCGGTTACCTGTTCGATCTGCTGGGACACGTTCCCGTTGCCGGAGAGGAAATTCGCGACGGCGACCTGATCATGACAGTGGTCGAGTGTGACGCCCGCAAAATCCGCAAAGTACGTATCCGCCGGTCGACGCCTGCCGAGTCTCAGGTCGCCGGAGCCTGAAGCGCATGCGGCGTTTTTTACCGAATCGTGCCACTTTCCTGAGCTTTCTCTCCGGCCTCCTTCTGGCTTTTTCCTTCCCGCGGCCGGATCTGGCGAGCGTAGCCTGGTTCGCTCTCGTGCCGCTCTTCCTGATCATGCACGAACGGCCATTCCGCAGCGGTTTTGCTGCCGGCGTCGGCTTCTTCGGTCCGGTTCTTTACTGGCTGAACATCGTCATGACCACCTATGGCAAGATGCACCCCTTCTTCTCCGTGGTTGCCTTCCTGCTGCTGGTCGGATACCTTTCGCTGTTTTTCGCCGCCGCCACCTGGGCTGCATGCCGTCTGCGGGAACGTCTCGGATTGTCTCCCCTGCTAACGCTGCCGGTACTATGGGTGGCCCTCGAGTTTCTGCGCTCCTTTCTGCTGAGCGGTTTCCCCTGGGCCAGCCTTGGCTATTCACAGCAGAGTCACCTCGCCCTGATTCAGTCGGTCGACCTCTGCGGCGTCTACGGGCTCAGCTTTCTGCTCGTCCTGACCAATGCGACCCTGGCCGACACCGTCCGGGCGCTCGCCCGGCGCACGT
>DASPGW010000157.1 GCA_035620395.1 Desulfuromonadales bacterium
CAGTTCAACTCGATCCACGAAAAGCTCATCGCCGGCTGGAGCGACTGGGCCGGAAAAACCGGCGGCCTGATGCACTTTGCCGCGACCGGCGCCAGCCGCGAGGATTGCGGCAACCTCGACTACCTGCGCGACACGGCGATCCAGGCGGGGCTCGACACCTTCGCCCTCGACATCGGCGAAATCGGCTGGGACGCGGCGCGCGGCTGCTTCGTCGATCTGGAAGAGCGCCCGATCCGTTCCCTCTTCAAGCTCTACCCCTGGGAGTGGCTGCTGCGCGAGGACTTCGGGCTCCACCTGGCGCACGCCGGCTGCCGCTACCTCGAACCGCCGTGGAAGATGCTCCTCAGCAACAAGGGGATCCTCGCCGTCCTGTGGGAACTCTTCGCCGGGCACCCCAATCTGCTGCCGACTTTTTTCGAGGCGCAGCGGCCCGCCGGCGACGTGGTGCGCAAACCGCTCTACTCGCGGGAAGGGGCCAACATCACCGTCGTGCGGGGCGGCGTCGAGACGACGACCCCGGGGAGCTACGGGGAGGAAGGATTCGTCTGGCAGGCGTACTCCCCCCTCCCCTGCTTCACCGGCAACTATCCGGTGATCGGCTCGTGGATCGTCAATCACGAAGCCTGCGGCATCGGCATCCGCGAAGACCGCAGCGAGATCACCACCGACGCCAGCCGTTTCGTCCCCCATTTCTTTGCGGAGTGAAGCCCATGCCCCTGACCATCAGCGAATCGCTTGCCGGCCTGCCGGTTTTTCTCGCCTACTTCGGCCTCGCCCTCGCCTTTTGCGTCCTCTACTGCGTCCTCTACGTGCGGATCACCCCCTACGCCGAGTACCGGCTGATCCGCGAAGGGAAGATCGCCCCGGCGATCAGCTTCTCGGGGGCAATCCTCGGCTTCGTCATCCCCCTGGCGAGCGCCGTTTCGCACAGCATCAGCCTCCTGGACATGATCGCCTGGGGGGCGATCGCCTTCGTCGTGCAGATTCTCGTCTTCTTCGTGACGCAGAAAATCTTCTCCTCCCTGGCTCACGACATGGAAAACGACCGCATTCCCTCCGGCATCATGCTCGCGGTCTTCTCGATCGCCGCGGGGATTCTGAATGCCGCGTGCATGACCTATTGACGAAGGGAGCCACCCCATGTCCTTCCTCACCATCCTCTACCGCCTCGCCCTCGCCTTCTGGGTCGGCGGCGTCGCCCTCTTCACCTTCGTCCTCACCCCCATCCTCTTCAGGACCCAGCCGCGCGACCTGGCCGGCAAGATCGTCGGCGTCCTCTTCCCCGGCTATTTCCGCTGGGGGCTCGCCTGCGGCGCCGTCGCCCTGCTCTGCCTGCTGCTGCAGCGCGGCCGGCACTTCCTCCCGGCCCTAGCGCTCCTCGTCCTGATGCTGGCGGCCACTTCCTTTCAGGCCATGGTCATCGAGCCGAAGACGGCGGCCCTCAAGCAGCAGATCGGCTCCTTCGAGACCACCCCCAAGGAAGACCCCCTGCGGCGGGAGTTCGCCCGCCTGCATGGCATCTCGGCCGCCTGCAACCTCGCCGTTTTCGTCGGCGGCGTGGTGCTGGTGGTGCTGCTGTGAGGCGGAGGCTGCGCTGACCCTTTCGTCGCGTAGCACCCGCTAGAGGAGTTGCCGTCATGCCCAAACCGCCCATCAGTAAAGACGTCGGCCGCTATTTCCTCACCGACCGCATCCGTGACGAGGTCGACTGGGGGCGGACGCCGCAAGCCCAGGGCGTCATGCCGCCGCCGGTGCAGAAACCAGTTCCGGCCGGCGCCGTACCAATCCCGCTGCCGGGGCCACAGGCCTGGTGCATCCCGTCCTGCGAACTGACCGCGGCGATTGCCCGCCGGGAGAGCCACCGGCGGTTTCTGCCCCATCCCCTGCGCCTCGACGAGCTCGCCTTTCTGCTCTGGAGCACCCAGGGCGTCCGCGCTCATCTGCACGCGGCAGCGGTGCTGCGCAGCGTCCCCTCGGCCGGCTGCCGGCACCCCTTCGAGACCTATCTCGCAGTGCAGCGGGTCGAAGAACTCGCCCCCGGGCTCTACCGCTATCTCCCCCTCGACCATGCGCTGCTGCCGGAGAAGACCCCCGACCACCTGGGCGCTCGCCTCGCCGCCGCCTGCCGGGGCCAGCGCTTTGCCGCCGAGGCGGCAGTCTCCTTTGTCTGGGCCGTCGTCGCCGCCCGTACCGAGTGGCGCTACGCCGAGGCCGCCTACAAGGTGATCGCCCTCGACGCCGGGCACCTCTGCCAGAACCTTTACCTCGCCTGCGAGGCCATCGGCGCCGGCACTTGCGCCATCGCCGCTTACGACCAGGACCGGGCTGACGAACTGCTCGGAGTGGACGGCGAGGAGGAGTTCGCCATCTACATCGCGCCGGTGGGCAAGGTGGCTCAACCCGGCCCCGCCTGACCTGCGAGATGACTTCGCCGCCGCAGGTGATAAGGTTTATGCGTAACGTCGAGTTTCACGACATCGTGGCAGCAGTACTCGCGGAAGGAGGAATCCCATGATCGGACGGGCAAGGATAGTCGTACTTCTGGCCGCCTTCGTTTCAATTTTCGGCTGTGTTGCCCTCGAGCCCGGTTTTGAAACACCGACGGTGGGCGTCAGCTCTTTTCGCTCCATCCCCTCGGAG